>JAFUWR010000106.1 GCA_017471125.1 Clostridia bacterium
CCCGGGGGCGCTCCCGGCGCCCCGGCCCGCGCGGGGCGGCGATGCGCCGCCCGACGGCGCGACCTGTTCCGCGAGGGGGCGGAAGCCTTGGATAACTTCTACTACGAGAACAAAAAATGCCGCATCATGGTGGAGCACGACCACTTTCCCACCGAGGAGCTCTACCTGACCATGTGCGGCGTGGAGTCCTGCCTGGCGGGTCAGGGCTTCGGCCCGGTGGACCGGGAGGGCTACCACCTCCACGTCATACTGTCCGGCAGGGGCAGTTTGCGGGTGGGGGAGGAGGAGATCGAGCTTCGGGCGGGGCAGATGTTCTGCGAAAAGCCCGGGGAGATCACCGAATACCGGGCCAGCGTGGACGAGCCCTGGACCTACTGCTGGATGACCTTCGGCGGGATACAGGCGAAGTGGATGGCGGAGGCGGCGGGCTTCACCGAGGGCGTCAACACCCTTGACTGCAACGTCGATCCCCTGCGCTTCTACCGGGTGGCCGAGAGCGTGCTCACCCACCAGGAGCTCACCGTGAGCGCCGCCCTGCGCCGCTTCGGACTGCTGTACGAATTCGTGGCCCTGGCGATCGAGTCGGCGGCGGCCACGCCCGGCGAGCGGGACAGGCGCTACTACCTGCCGCGGAGCGGCCCGGAGTACATCCGCTACGCCCGGGATTTCATCCGCCACAACTACGCGGACATCTCCGTGACCGACATCGCGGAGTACCTGGGCATCAGCCGGAGCCATTTGACCCGGCTGTTCAAGACCGGCATCGGCTGTTCGCCCAGCGAGTACCTGATGCACATCCGCATGGAGCGGGGCGCGTGGCTGCTGGCCAACACGCCCATGTCCATCCAGGAGATCTCCGCGAGCATCGGCTATGAAGATCAACTGACGTTCTCGAAGGCGTTCAAGAAGCTGTTCGACGTCAGTCCCAAATATTACCGGGCGCTGCCGCTGGAGCAGCGCAAGGAACTCAAGGACATCGTCAAGAAAACGGACCATATAGGAGAAGCGGACACATGAGCGTGACATTCGACGCCCGCAGCGGCATCATCACTCTGGACACCGTTGCCACGACCTACCAGATGAAGCTCGCGGAGACCGGCCACCTGCTGCACCTGTACTACGGGCGGCGCATTCCCGGCGACGACCTGACCGCGCTCATCCCCCGGGTGGACGTGAGCTTCGCGCCCGACCCCTATGAGTGCCGGGCCACGCGCACGTTCTCGCTGGACGTGCAGCCCCAGGAGTATCCCGCCGCCAACGTGGGCGACTTCCGGGTGCCCGCGCTGATCGCCGAGAGCGCCGACGGCGTCTATGGCGACGACCTGCGCTGCGTGTCCCACGCGGTCCGCCCCGGCAAGTATGCCCTCGAGGGCCTGCCCTGCGCCGACGCGGGGGAGGAGGACTGCCAGACCCTCGCGATCACGCTCCGGGACGCGGCCACGGGCCTTCAAGTAGAGCTGCTCTACGGCGTGTACGAAAAGGAGGACGTCATCACCCGCGCCGTCAAGATCGTCAACGGCGGGGATAAGGACATCGTGCTCCACCGCGCATCGTCCGCCGCCCTCGACGTGCCCTTCGGCGACTGGCAGCTCATCCACTTCCAGGGGCGGCACGCCATGGAGCGCCAGATGGAGCGGGTCGACCTGATGCACGGCATACAGTCCGTGGGCTCCACCCGCGGCGCGTCCAGCCACCACCACAACCCCTTCGTCATCCTCTGCGGCCGGGAGGCCGGGGAGGAACAGGGCGAGTGCTACGGCGTCATGCCCGTGTACTCCGGCAGCCACCGCACCGACGTGGAGCTGGACCAGACCGGCGACGTGCGCTTGGTGACCGGCATCCACCCGGACATGTTCCGCTGGACGCTGAAGCCCGGCGAGGCGTTCACCGCGCCCGAGGTCATACTGACCTTCACCCACGAGGGCATGGGGGCCCTGAGCCGCCGCTACCACCGCTTCCTGCGGGAGCACATCATCCGGGGGAAGTGGAACCATGCCGCGCGGCCCGTGCTGCTGAACAACTGGGAGGCCACCTACTTCGACTTCAACACCGGGAAGATACTGGCCATCGCCGAACAGGCCGCCGCCCTGGGCGCGGACCTGCTGGTGCTGGACGACGGCTGGTTCGGCCAGCGCAACGACGACAACCGGGCGCTGGGCGACTGGTTCGTCAATGAAGAAAAGCTCCCCGGCGGGCTGGACGCGCTCATCAAGGGTGTGAACGGCCTGGGCCTCAAGTTCGGCATCTGGATGGAGCCGGAGATGGTCAGCGAGGATTCCGACCTGTACCGCGCCCATCCCGACTGGGCGCTGACCGTGCCCGGGCGCAAGCCCACGATGGGCCGCAACCAGCTCGTGCTGGACATGAGCCGCGGGGACGTGCGGGACTACCTGTACGACACCATCGCGGGGCTGCTTCGCAAACACCACATCGAATACGTCAAGTGGGACATGAACCGCAACATGACCGACGTGTACAGCCGCGCGCTGCCCGCGGACCGGCAGGGCGAGCTGTTCCACCGGTACATCCTGGGCGTCTACGACCTGCTGGAGCGGCTGACCACGGACTTCCCGGACGTGCTGTGGGAGGGCTGCTCCGGCGGCGGCGGGCGCTTCGACGCGGGCATGCTGCGCTACCACCCGCAGATCTGGCTGTCCGACGACACCGACGCCATCGAGCGGCTGTACATCCAGCACGGCTCGTCCTTCGGCTATCCCGTCTCCGCGATGGGGGCGCACGTGTCCGCCTGCCCGAACCACCAGACCGGCCGCACCGTGGCGCTGGGCACCCGGGCCGTGGTGGCCATGAGCGGCACCTTCGGCTACGAGCTGGACCCGAACGCGCTGACCGACGGCGAGCGCGAACAGGTCAAGGCGCAGATCGCGCGGTTCAAGAGGTGGTACGACGTGATCCAGAACGGCGACTACTACCGCTTGGCCGCCCCCGGCGAGGGCCGGTTCGCGGCGTGGCAGACCGTCAGCGCGGACAGGGGCGAGGCGCTGGTCAGCGCGGTCATCACCCACGCGGCGGCGAACCTGCCCGGCATCCACCTGCGGCTCAGGGGCCTCGACCCGGAGGCCCGGTATGAGATGGACGAAATGGCGATGGAGGGCTGCCAGGCCATCGCGGACGCCATGTACGGTCAGGACGCGGCGGCGGAGCGCCCGGTGTATTCCGGCGCGGCGCTGATGTACGCGGGGGTGACGCTGCCCGTCATGGGCGGGGACTATCCCGCCGCGCAGCTCCACTTCACGCGGGTCAAATAATCATCGTTGGAGGACGGTCGTTTGGGCAGGTTCAGGCGGATGCTCCGGGAGGACCGGGAGAAGCTGCGGGGCGAGCGGCCCTCGCAGGTGGCGCTGTACATCTGGGACTATTACAGGATCCCCATCATCGCCCTCCTCGTGGCGCTGGCGCTGGGCGGCTACCTGCTGTTCATCGAGCTCACCGTGCCCAAGGACACCTGGTTCTACGCCTGCTTCGCCAACACCTACGCCGATTACGGCAAGGGCTCCAACTTCTACGCGGGCCTCGCGGACTACGCGGGGTACGACCTCAGGGAAAAGCAGCTCACCATCAACTGCGCCATCTACTGCAATCCGTCCAATCTCACCGGCCGAAATTATTATTACGACTCGCTGGTGGCGCTGATGGACGCCGGGGCGCTGGACGTGGTGGTCATGGGGCGGGCGGACATCGAGGCCCTGGGCCGCAGCGGGCGGCTGTTGGACCTGTCGTCTGAAAAGGGCCTGGGGCTTGCGGAGCGCTGGGCCGACCGGCTGACCGCCGTGGTGCCCGACGACACCGAGGAGAACGGCGATGCGCCCCTGCCCGTGGGCATCGACCTGGAGGACAGCCGGGTGGTGGGGGACTACGCCGCCTACCCCGGCGACGCCTGGCTGGGCGTCAACGCCCACGCGCAGCACGTGGACCAGGTGGAGGTATTCCTACAATATCTGTTTGATGCGGGGGACCCGCCCGTCGAAGGGATAGGATAATGGAGTTTTTGCGGACCTTTCTGGGCAACGACAGCTTCTTCGGCCGGCTGATGTACCGGCTGGGGGTGATCGTCATCGGCAACCTGCTGTTCCTGGTGTGCAGCATCCCGGTGGTGACGGTCGGAGCGTCGCTGTCTGGGCTGTACTACCTGTGCCTGCGGGCGCGGCGAGACAAGTGCCGGGGCAACGTGCGCATCCTCCAGACGTTCTTCAGGGGCTTTCGCGACAACTTCAAGCAGGCCACCATCGGCTGGCTCGCGATGCTGCTCCTGGCGGTCGTACTGTTCCTCGAAATGAGCTGGTGCGACCAGTTCGCGGCCCCGATCTCCTACTTCAAGTACGGCCTGATCGGCATGCTGGTGCTGGACGCCATCGCGTTCATGTACTGGTTCCCGGCCATCGCCGCGTTCAAGGGCACGCTCAGGGAGCAGGCGACGAACACCGCCTACTTCGCGTTCAGCCGCCCGCACTACCTGGTCGTGGTGGCGGCGCTGCACGTCGTCCCCGTGGTGGTCAGCTACATGGATCTGAAATACCTGCCGCTGGCGGCGTTCCTCTGGGCGCTGTGCGGCTTTGGACTGATCGCGTTTTTGACCTCGTTTTTCCACCTGCGGCAGTACGCGCCGTTCCTTAAAGACCTGGACCTGGCCGGCGACCCGGTCGGCGAGGACCAGGCGGACGAGGACCTGATGATGCAGGACGAGAGCGAGGAAAAGACGCTTGCGGAGATGCGGAAGTATGGTTTGTAGCGGTAGGTTTTCCCTACTCCCTACTGCCTACTGCCTACTCCCTGACCCGATGGAAAGGACTTCGGTCCTTCATATAATCCATGGCGGCGGGCCACTCCACACAATGGCCCGACGTACATCCAAAAGGAGGTCGCGCGTCCGCGTGCCCGCGGTGCGGCAGTGTGGAGACCTGCCGTAATGCAGTGCCGGCAAGGTCGCTTTGCCCTTGGCAAAGCGATTCCCGACTTCGTCGGGAATGGCACGGCTCGAATCTTCGATTCGAGGCGTACCACCTCAGTGCCGGCTGCGAGGTGTCCCGGGTGGTCCGGGCCATCAGGGCGTATCACATGTCTCAGGTGCTCATCAAGAATCTCAAGAAGGTCTACAGCGGCAACGTGACGGCGGTCCACGATGTGAACATCGAGATCGCGGACAAGGAGTTCATCGTGCTGGTCGGCCCCTCGGGCTGCGGCAAATCCACCACCCTGCGCATGGTCGCGGGCCTGGAGGACATCTCCGGCGGCGAGCTGTACATCGACGGGAAGCTCTGCAACGACATCGCCCCCAAGGACAGGGACATCGCCATGGTGTTCCAGAACTACGCGCTCTACCCCCACATGACCGTGTATGAGAACATGGCCTTTGCCCTCAAGATGAAAAAGACCCCCCGCGAGGCCATCGACAAGAAGGTGCGCGAGGTGGCCGAGATCCTGGACATCACCCAGTACCTGGACCGCAAGCCCAAGGCCCTGTCCGGCGGCCAGCGCCAGCGCGTCGCCATCGGCCGCGCCATGGTGCGCGACCCCAAGGTGTTCCTGATGGACGAGCCGCTGTCCAACCTGGACGCCAAGCTGCGCAACCAGATGCGCGCCGAGATCATCAAGCTCAGGCAGCGCATCAACACCACCTTCATGTACGTCACCCACGACCAGACCGAGGCCATGACCCTGGGCGACAGGATCGTCATCATGAAGGACGGCTTCGTCAACCAGATCGGCGCGCCCCAGGACCTGTTCAACAAGCCGGTCAACCTGTTCGTGGCGGGCTTCATCGGCATGCCGGTGATGAACTTCTTCAAAAACTGCAAGCTGCTCCTGGAGGGCGACACCTACTACGCTCAGATCCATGACGTGAAGTTCGAGCTAAGCGAGTTCCAGCAGAAGGCGCTCAAGGCCAATGACCAGAAGCCCTGCGACATCGTCTGCGGCATCCGCCCCGGCAACATCACCATCGGCGCCGGCCCCATGTCCGCCAAGATCGAGGTGGCCGAGATGCTGGGCAACGAGGTCAACCTGCACACCTCCTATGGCGACGACACCGTGGTCATGGTCATACAGACCATGGACCTGGACGTGGATGTCAAGATGGGCGACGTGGTGCAGTTCAACGTGCAGCCCCGCTTCATCCAGCTCTTTGACCAGGCGTCCGGCAACAACCTCATCTGGTTCGACGAGGTCTCCGCGAAGGCCAACGCGCCGGTGTGCAAGTCGTACCCGTCCAAGTGATCCGCCCACGCGAAAGCCCCTGCGTTCCATGTGAACGCAGGGGCTGTGTTTTATTTCAGCGGCACCTGATGGTCCTCGGCGACGACGCCGTCGCGGTAGGCGGTGAGCAGGAAGCGCAGGTCGTCGATGCGCTTTTGCAGCTCGCGTCCGATGTCGGTCTCCCTTATCTTCTGCCGGACCTCCATGCGCTCGAACAGGTTGTTGGAGGAGGAGATGTCGTAGTTCTCCCGGATGGCCCGCTCCCGGCCCACGAAGGGCTGGTGGGCGACGATGCGGAAGGCGTGGGAGTTGTAGATGAGGGTGTAGCCCGCGATGCCGGAGGTGGGCTGGTACGCCTTGCAGAAGCCGCCGTCGATGACGATCAGCTTGCCGCCGCCCTTGATGGGGCTCTCGCCCTTCTTGGCCTTCACCGGCACGTGGCCGTTGATGATGTGGCAGTGGGGACCCTCGAGGCCGAACTCCCGGAGGATCTTGTCGCAGATGTCCGGGTCCTCGTAGAGCGTGTAGTAGGCGTTCTTCGGCTCGGCCCAGGCGCTCTGGTCGGCGATCAGGCGGCGCTCGAAGGTGGTCATGCGGTCCCGGCCGAAGATGGGGCTGTTGCGCCCGGCCCACAAAAACCACAGGAAGTCCATCGCCAGCTTGCGCTCGGGGGAGTCGGGCTTGTAGTACGCCTGGCGGGTCGCCATATCGGCGTAGTCCAAAAAGTCCTTGCCCCGGCGGGACACGCCGTCCAGGTCGAAGGTCAGGAACTCGCCGCTTTCGTCCATGGGGATGCAGCCGTGGAACAGCAGGTTCCCGTTGTAGATCTTGTAGAGGCTGCCCTTGGAGTACAAAAAGCGAACGTGCCGCTGGAGCTTCTCGCTGTGGCGGAAGGAGGCGGTGAGCTGGTCGATGACCGCGTTCTCCTCCGGCGTCAGCGCGTAGGGGTCGGCGGGGTCCACGGTGGGGAAGTCCACGTCCTCCAAATGGTAGACCTTGCCGTCGATGGCGACGGACCGGTTTTTATAGTCGATCTTGTCCAAGAGCAGCCGGTCGGCCATGCCGTACTCGGGGTGCCTGAGCAGCTTCTGACCCTCCAGCTTGAACAGGATCACCGTGATGGCCTTGTACATCCGCGCCGACAGCAGCCGGTCCTTCTCGGAGGTGGCCTCGGCGTCGTCGCCGGTGAGCTTCACGGCGAAGCGGGACACGTCGCAGTGCTTGTACACGTCGTTGGCGAACACGGACAGCGGCCGCAGGGAGATGCCGTACCCCGTCTCCACCACGTCGAGATTGTTGTAGTGGATGGAGTTGGACAGCACCGTCGCCACCAGCGTGCGGCTGCCGGAGGCCGCGCCCATCCACAGGATGTCGTGGTTGCCCCACTGGATGTCCACGCTGTGGTGCTCCAAGAGCGAATCCATGATGATGTCCGCCCGGGGGCCGCGGTCGAAGATGTCCCCGACCAGGTGCAGGTGGTCCACCGCCGCCCACTTGATCAGCTCGCACACCGCGGCGATGAATTCCGGGGCCTGGCCGATCTCGATGATGGTGGTGATGATGTTCTCAAAGTAGTCCCGCTTGTCGATCTCCTCGCCGTGGGTGTACAGCAATTCATCTAAGATGTAGTCGAAGTCCGCGGGCAGCGCCTTCCTGACCTTGGAGCGGGTGTAGCGCTCGGAGGCGATGCGGGCCAGGGCGATCAGCCGGTGGAGCGTGATGCGGTACCACTCGTCCAGGTCGTCGATGGTGGGCTTCAATTGCTCCAGCTTCTCCTCCGGGTAGTAGATGAGCGTGGCCAACTGGTCGCGCTCGGCCTTGGTGAGCGAATCGGTGAAGAGCTGGTCGATGCGCTCCCGCACCGCGCCGGAGCAGGAGTTCAGGATGTGCAAAAACGCCTCGTACTCGCCGTGCACGTCGGAGATGAAGTGCTCGCACCCCTTGGGGAGGTTGAGTATGGCGTTCAGGTTGATGATCTCCGTCCCCGCCGCCTGCACGGTGGGGTAGAGCCGGGAGAGCATGTTCAGGTAACGAAGCTCGTCCGCGGTGTAGTTGCGATGCTTGCTCAAGTGGTCGTCCCCCCTTCCGGGCGCGCGCCGCCCGGGACGCGCCACAGCGCGCCGCGCTCCCTGTCCATCTTTTCCAAACCCTCTTCCGTCAAAAATAGCTGTATGTATTCCTGCTGGCACTCGATGGCGTATTTGAGCCACGCCGGGTGGTCCTCCTTGTGCCCGATGCAGTAGTTGTACACCAGGCCGCGGGAGAAGTTCAAGAGCCGGATCGCCGTCTCATAGGCGGTGTGGTTGCGCTTCATCAGCCCCGCCTCCTGGCACTGGGCCACGGCGTCGCGGGTCACCCGATGGAGGAAGCGGTCCTCGGTGAAGAAGTAGTTCTCGTAGACCTTGAGCTGGGAGATGTAGAGCTGGGTGTCGAAGCACAGCGAGTTCTCCGTCATGGACCACAGGTGGGTGGTGATGACCCGGCACAGCCGCTCGAGCGGATCCGCGATGGCCTCCAGGCCAAGCTTCGACCAGTCGTCGTCCTTGGTCTTGTAGGAGTAGATGAGGGCGCTCTCCTTGCTCGGGAAGTACAGGTAGAAGTTCCCCAGCGACATGCCCGCCTCCTCGCAGATGTCCCGGATGCGGATCTCGTCCAGCGTCTTTGCCTTGGACATCTCAAACACGATGCCCCGCAGCTTCTCCTTCGAGGCCTGCGCCTGCTTCTGCCGCATGGTCTGCGTCTTTTCCATTTCCGAAACCTCCGCTTCCTGTTGTCTTTCAGTATAGCACAATTTCATGAAAAAGCGCAAGCGGATATGCGTTTACATATTGACAAACCGGGAAAAGCGTATTAAAATAGATGTGAAATAATTCAGTGAAACACTTCACTGAAAATAATCAGGGAGGAAGAGACCATGAAAAAGACCCTTACCCGGATCGCCCTCGCGCTGGCCCTCGTGCTGGCGCTGGGCATGGCGGCGGTGGCGGAGACCGCCGCGGACGGCGTCTACCACGGCGCGTCCTTCGGACGCAACGGCGACATCGAGGTGGACGTGACCCTCACGGACGGCGCGCTTTCGGACATCGCCGTGACCGCGCACACCGAGACCGACAACATCGGCACCGTGGCGGTGGAGGAGCTGCCCGGCATGATCGTGGAGGCCCAGTCCCTGGCCATCGACGGCCTGAGCGGCGCGACCTTCACCTCCAACGGCATCAAGCGGGCCGTGGAGAACGCCCTGACCGAGGCGGGCATCGACGTGGAGCCCCTGAAGGAAGCGCCCGAGAAGGTCACCGGCCAGAGCTACGACGTGGAGGCGGACGTGGTCGTGGTCGGCGGCGGCGGCGCGGGCCTGGCGGCGGCGGTGTCCGCCCTGCAGAGCGGCGCCGAGAGCGTGGTCGTGGTCGAAAAGACCGACATCCTGGGCGGCGACACCAACGTCAACGGCGGCATCTACAACACCCCCGACGCCGAGATGCAGGACGCGGTCGAAATGACCGACGGCCAGAAGTCCCTGGTGGAGGCGGCCATCGCCGAGGCGCCCGTCAGCGACGAACATGCGGCCCTGATCGAGGCCGTGAAGGCCGACTGGGACGACTACCTGGCCTCCGGCAACACCGGCATCTTCGACAGCGCCAACTGGTTCGCGCTCCAGACCTGGAACGGCGGCGACAAGGTGGCGAAGCTGGACCTGGTGGAGAACATGGCCAACAACGCCTACGCGGGCTACGAGTGGCTCAAGTCCCTGGGCCAGGAATTCAAGCCCACCATCTCCCAGGGCCCCGGCTCCCTGTTCCCTCGCACCCATGACACGCCCAGCGGCATCGGCGCGGAGTTCATCAACACCTACATCGACTACCTGGGCGCGAACTACGTGGATCAGGTGGAATTCTACTTCGGCGTGACCGCCGACGCGCTGGAGCTGACCGACGGCGTTTGCAACACCGTCAAGGGCACCGACGCCGACGGCAATACCTACACCTTCACCGCCAAGGGCGGCGTGGTGCTGGCCACCGGCGGCTTCGCGGGCAACGTGGACATGCGCGTGGAGTACTGCCAGAGCGAGAAGTGGCCCGACCTGGGCCCGAACGTGGGCTGCACCGGCGTGGCCAGCGACACCGGCGACGGCATCCTGATGGCGAAGGCCATCGGCGCGAACCTGATCGACATGGACCAGATCCAGCTCCTGCACACCTGCTCCCCCAAGTACGGCACCACCGAGGACAACTCCGACAAGGGCAAGAGCGTGGATTCCATCATCTTCGTCAACAAGGCCGGCGAGCGCTTCGTGGCCGAGGACGAGCGCCGCGACACCATCTGCCTGGCCGTGCTTGAGCAGGAGGACGCGCTGTTCTACACCGTGGAGAGCTACGACGGCTACGGCGACAAGACCCTGGACGAGCTGCACAGCAACAACTTCGTGTCCTATACCGATGAGATCGCCCGGGACAACATGTTCATCGGCGACACCATCGAGGACCTGGCCGCGGCCATGGGCGCGGACCCCGAGAAGCTGCGCGCCTCCATCGAGGGCTACAACGCCAGCGTCGACGCCGGCGCGACCACCGATGAGTTCGGCCGAAAGACCTTCATCAACAAGCTGGAGAACGGCCCGTTCATCGCCGTGCCCCGCAAGCCCAGCGCCCACCACACCATGGGCGGCGTGGAGATCAACGTGAACACCGAGGTGCTCGACACCGAGGGCAACGCCATCCCCGGCCTGTACGCCGCGGGCGAGGTCACCGGCGGCATCCACGGCGGCAACCGACTGGGCGGCAACGCCATCGTCGATACCGTCGTCAATGGCAAGACCGCGGGCGAAAAGGCGGCGCAGTTGGCCAAATAAACAGTCCCCCATGAATAAAGCCCCCGAATCATCGGGGGCTTTGTTTTGTGGAAGCCTTCCCCCGGTGGGGA
>JAFUWR010000107.1 GCA_017471125.1 Clostridia bacterium
GCAGAGCCCCAATTATTTGTATTAGAATCGATGGAAGGAGGCGCGGGTATCATGTACGCACTGTACACCATAGACACGGCCATCCTTTGTGTTGCTGCGATTCTCGCGCTTAGACTCCAGATAATAGTCAACCCGCCGTTTTCCCTTATCAGAGATTTTATTGCATGGCTGTATGAAGCTGACAAAAAGTTTCTGATTATAGGCCGGGAAACGCTTATCACATACAAAGAGGTATTTCCGTATATTAAAGCCGTTAGATTATGGACAGGCGTCACTTGCAATAGTGCTGATATGGTTTTTGAAGTCCCGGACGGAACGGATATTGCGGATAAAGACAGAGAAAAAGCGGCTAAACTTGGGTATGTCGGGAACTATACGCGGCTTGGAAATTCTTGCTGGTTTACTAATATGGACCATGGGCGTAGACACCAGCGTTTAGAGTTAATGACGTATGATGATAACTTGAAGTTTAGCAAACATAAAGTTTTGCGCGAAAAAGGTTATGAAAAGTTCGATAACTATGACGCTATCAACGTACCTTACACGGATTCAATCCCCGCCGACTATGACGGACTAATGGGCGTTCCGATTAGCTTTATACACAAGTATAATCCTGAACAGTTTGAGATTATCGACGGCATAGGCAGATATAGCGTTATGAGCAATGAGGAAACGAAAAAAGCCGGGAAATACTTGTCTATGATAAACGGTGAAGCAAAGTTCTTCCGTATCGTTATTAAGAAAAGGAGCAACGAAACATGAAAACCACATTGCGCACTGACATAACGATTGAACAGATTTGCAAAGGATTTGTTTACAATGAATTAGAGGGCAAGGGGCTTTTTGGCTTGTCTGGAAAGTTAGTGATTCAGCCTGAGTACCAGCGTAATTATTTATATGCAGAGGCTAAAATGGAAGAAGCCGTTATTCAATCGGTATTAAATGGCTATCCATTGGGATTGATATATTTTAATAAAGTTGGTACTGATAAATATGAAGTGCTGGACGGGCAACAACGCATTACAAGTTTAGGGCGATTTATAACGGGTAAATTCCCGCTGATTGACGATAGTGGAATGCCGCACTACTTTGACCCCATGCAAGACGACTTGAAAAAGAAAATCAAAGAAACCCCTTTAACGATCTATATTTGTGAGGGTGAAGAAAGTGAAATCAAGGCATGGTTCAAGACCATAAACATTTACGGAATAAAACTGAATCATCAAGAAATTGCAAATGCGGTTTATTCCGGCCCGTTCGTGACTAAAGCGAAAGAAGAATTTAGCAATAGTCGAAATGCGTACATTCAAAAGTGGAGTGCTTATATAAAAGGGAATGTTAGCCGTCAAGATTTTTTGCGTGTCGCGCTTGAATGGGTAGCAAAAAGCACTGACGACGACGTTGTAGACGCTTATATGAGCAAGCACAGGTATGACACCGATATAACGGAATTAAAGACCTATTTCACAAGCGTTATTGACTGGATAAGCGGCGTATTTACTGACGTTGAAACCGAAATGCGCGGGCTTGAATGGGGCAGACTGTTTGAAACTTATCACAATACCCCCTATGACCCTGCCGACGTTTCAGCAAAAGTTCATGCCCTGTATGCAGATGGAGCCGTAAAAAACCGCAAGGGCGTATTTGAATACATTTTAGGCGGCTGCAAAGACCCGCGCTTGCTTGATATACGGGTATTTGAAGAATCGACCAAAAAAGCCGTATATACGCAGCAAACGGACGTTGCAAAGACAAGCGGCAAGTCGAACTGTCCTTTGTGCGCTATGGGGAACGATAACAACGCTAAAAGGATATGGAAGTTTAATGAAATGGACGCTGACCACGTTACCGCATGGAGCAAAGGCGGCGCGACAGATATAAGCAACTGTCAAATGCTTTGCAAGACCCACAACCGGGCAAAAGGCAACAAATAAGCCTGTATCGTCTGCTATCGTGTAGTATCTAAAAGCAGATTTAAGCGACAAATAAGCGACAAAATCAAGAGAAGAGCGGCTGTGCGCAGGGCCATTTCGTCTGCGGCGGCAGCTCGCTGGCGGTGATGTCGCGGCCGTCGGGGGACGGCACGTATGCACTGACGCTGGTCAAGCCCCGGGAGACCGACAATGGGGACGCGCACTACGCCACCGTGCGCACGGCAAGTCCGTGGAGAAGTACCTGAACGGCGAGATCTGATTTACCCGCTCAAAATGAATGAAAAAAGCCCGCGCCGGTGTCATCATGCACCTGCGCGGGCTTTATCATGTTCTGGACCTCATGTTCCCAGGGGTCGCATCAGAGCTTCCGGGCGGTCATGTTGCCGGCTCCAATGGCCTCCGCGATGTTGAAGGGCTTGTCGCAGTCGCCGATGGCGTAGGTCTCGATGCCGTCCAGGCCGTCGAGGATGTCCTTGTTGGGCAGCATGTCCATGGCCTCGATGACGGCGTCGCAGGGGATGGTCATGTCCACGCCGGTCTCGCAGCTAAAGGTGACCTCGCCGTCGCCCACGGAGACGACCTTGGAATTCTGCCACACGCGGGTGCCGCGGGCGTAGATCATCGGATTGGTGAAGGTGCGCACCCAACTGGACTGGCCCTTGCCCAGCTTGTCGGCGGGCTCGGGGGAGAGGATGGTGACGTGCTTGCCCTGGGCCTGGAGGTACAGGGTGATGTCCACGGCCTGGGCGTTGCCGCCGACCACGACGACCTCGCTGCCCTCGACGCCGCGGACCACGTCCTCGATGGGCATGACCACGGTGCCCGCGGTGGACTCGAGGCCCAGCGCGTCGCGCACGCCGCCGGTGGCCGCGATGACCACGTCCGGCGCGGCAGCCTTGATGTAGTCGGCGTCCGCGGCCTGGCCGGTCACGACCTCCACGCCGTTGACCTCCAGCTGCTTCTTCAGGAAGGTGTTCAGGTTGGCCAGGTTCTCATGGGGGCCCTTGATGGCGTTGGCGAACAGCAGCAGGCCGCCGAGGTAGCCGTTCTTCTCCACCAGGGTGACCTTGTGGCCGCGCTTGGCCGCCACCGCCGCGGCCTCCATGCCGGCGGGGCCGCCGCCGATGACCAGCACCTTCTTGGCCGTCTCGGCGGGGGTGGGCTCGTAGCCGTCCTCCATGATGCCCTCGTGGTACATCCGCATGTGCGCGGCGTTCACGCGGCAGTGCTCGTAGAAATTGCCCTCCTCGTCATAGTCGAAGTGACAGTGCATGCAGCGGTTGCAGGGGCGGATCTCGTCGAAGCGGTTCTCCTTGAGCTTGTTGATGTAGCCGGGGTCGGCGATGAGCGGGCGGGTGAGCAGGTAGAAGTCGGCCTTGCCCGCCTCCATGGCGTCCACGAAGTACTTCGGGGCCCGGGCCACGTCCATGAAGCCCACGCAGCCGCAGGGGATGCTGACGGCGGACTTGATCTCGTTCACGACCTCCAGCAGGATGCCCGCGCCGGAGTTCTCGCTGTTCAGCTTGCCCTGGAAGTGGCGGCTGAAATCGAACTGGGTGCCGAAGCCGGTGGTGCCGGCGATGCCGAAGCCGGTGAAGTACAGGTCCTGGGCGAACTCGGCCACGTGCTGGCCGAAGGGACCGCAGCGCAGGTGCAGGGCGTCCGCGCCGGCGGCCTCCAGCATCTTGGCGATCTGACAGTTCTCCTCCACGGTGGTCAGCTTGTTGTTCTGGCCGATCTCCTTGTCGTTTTCCTCCACGGCGTTGATGAGGATCTGCACCGGGAAGTCCTCGCCGCACTCGGCCTTGATGCCCTGGATGATCTCCGCCAGGAAGCGGGTGCGGTTCTCGAAGGACTGGGGGCCGTACTCGTCGTCGCGCTCGTTGCGGTTGCGGGACAGGAACGCCTGGCCGATGTTGTTGCCGGCGGCGTTGATCTCCACGCAGTCCACGCCCTGGCTCTGCAGGTACTTGGCGGCGTCGATGAAGGAATCCTGCAACAGCTTGAGCTCGTCGCGGTTCATCTGGTGGGCCTTGGCGCACTCGAACTCGGCGGCGGTGGAGGCGTCGAAGCCGGAGAAGGACGCGCCCATCAGCGAGAGCTGGTAGCCGCACACGCTGCCCGCCTCGTGGATGGCGGCGGTCAGGTCGGCCAGGTAGTTGTCGTCGCGGCCATAGGTCTTGTAGTGGGCCGGGAAGGCCGGGTACAGGTTGATGAAGTCCTCGATCCATACGAGCTTCGCGCCGCCCTTGGCCCAGTTGGTGTACTCCTCGATGATGTTCTGGGGCGTCTCGGTGGGCATGTAGGCGGAGCCCGCCGCGGACTTCACCAGGCGGTTCTCGATGGTCAGCTTGCCGAACTGCCAGGGCGTAAACAGTATGCTGGACGCCATGTCCGGCGCGTCGTCCCAGCGGAAGATCTCGCACTTCTGGGGGTTGAGGATGCTGGACGCCGCCTGCTGGATGCCGGTGAACTGGGGCTCGGCCGCGGGCGCCTCGGCCTCGGCGCTCTGCAGGACGGGAAGACCGACCACGCCTGCGGCGGCAACGCTGGCCGCGCCGGCGCCGAGGCCCTTCAAGAAGGTCCTTCTGGAGAGTTTCGCTGACATGATATTACCTCCTCCAAAAAAATCAATTGACATTTTGAAGTGGAAATCCACTTCACCTTCTGGTATAATATTATCATCATCGCAGGGTTTTTACAAACAGTTTTTTGTTGAGGGGTATCAACCGATCCCAAGGGGGGCCAGGCATATGATCAGCAGGAAGTTGACCTACTTTCTAAAGGTGTGCGAGCTGGGCGGCCTTTCCAACGCGGCTGAGGCGCTGTTCGTCAGCCAGCAGGCGCTGTCGAAGGCCATCGACAACCTGGAGGAGGAATTGGGCGTCCCCCTGTTCGTCCGCTCGCCCCGGGGGTTGAAGCTGACGCGCTATGGGGAGGTGCTTCGGGAAGAGGCGTGGGACCTGAAAAAGCGCGAAGAGCGCATGGCGGCGCGCCTATCTTCCCTGAAGGATGATGTGCACAACAGCGTGTCCATGTCCTTCTTCTCCGGCATGATGAGCCAGTATCCCGAGGGCTTCTTTGAGGATTTCATGGCGGAGCGCCCCGAGACGCGGTTTTTCTTTTACAGCTATTACGACGATGCCAACGGGCGTCGCTTTGCCAACACGGACGTGGATCTGTTCTTCTCGACCTGTCCCATGCAATTGAACGACATGGAGCTGGCTTATGAGATCAAGGCCCCTCTGGACCTTCTGGTCAGCAAGGATCATCCCCTGGCGTCCAGGGGCTGCGCGACCCTTGAGGATCTCCGGGGAGACCGGTTCATCGTCACCAACGCGGGCCTCGATTCGCGCAACCACGTGCAAAAGCTGCTCGGCGAACACGGCATACAGGTCGATTTCGTCCTCAGCGACGCGGAGGACCCGCTGATCCGATACCTGGTCCACGCGCGCAAGGCGGTCTCCTTCTTTGCCGGACCGGATGACATGCTGCCCGAGGGGACGGCGCGGGTCCACCTGAACGATCACCCCATCCTGTGGACGAGCTATTATTACGTGCGCAGGATGGGGCTTCCGCCTGTCGCGCGGCAGCTTCTGGACGCAGTCATCACCTTCCGATCCGGCTCCATGTCGGTCGAATGCACGGGCGCAAAGCCTGCGAAAACTCTCCGGGCATTTCCCCGGGAGGGGACCGACGATCGGAGAAACGATTGAATATTGCCCGCGCTTGTGTTATAATGCACTTGCGCGGGTCTTTTTGACGACTCAACCGCTGGTTGGGCCGCGACTCGACCCCCGGTTCCTGTTCAAGATCGCCATTTTGGGCTACGATAGGTCCGAAAGGAGGTGCTCCCCACGGATCAGGCGAAGATCGGGCGATTCATCGCGGAGCGCCGGAAGGCCGGCGGCTACACCCAGGTGGCCTTGGCCGAGCGGCTGGGTATCACGGACCGGGCGGTCTCCAAGTGGGAGAACGGCCGGAGCCTGCCCGACGCGGGCCTCATGCTCCCGCTCTGCGGCCTGCTGGACATCAACGTCAACGAATTGCTCAGCGGGGAGCGATTGGACATGGACAACTATAAGGCGATGGCGGAGGAGAACCTGACCCGCCTGCGGGAGATGGAGGAGCTCAACAACAAGAAGCTCCTGTCCCTGGAGATCGTCATCGGCTTCACCTGCACGATCTCGTTCATGGTGATGCTGTACGCCGCGTGCTTCGCGGTGACCGACAAGCTGTGGCAGGCGGCGCTGATCGTCACCGGCTGCGCCGTGCTGATGGTGGGCGGCTACTTCTCCCTCAAGCTGGAGCGCGACGCGGGCTACTATGAGTGCCCCCACTGCGGCGAGCGCTACGTGCCCTCCATGCGCGCCGTCGTGCTCGCGCCCCACGTCTGGCGCAGCCGCCTCATGAAGTGCCCTAAGTGCGGCAGGCGGGGGTATCACAAGAAGGTATTGACGAGATGATCACTGGAAAAAAGGAGAACCGAACATGAAACTATGGGCAGGCCGCACGGGCGGCGACGTGGACGAGCGCCTGAGCGCCATCAACAACTCCATCGGCTTCGACAGCCGCATGTACCGCCAGGACATCCTGGGCTCCGTCGCCCACGCGACGATGCTGGGGAAGGTGGGCGTGGTGACGCCGGAGGAATCGGCGCAGATCGTGGAGGGGTTGAAGGGCATCCTCGCGGACCTTGAAAGCGGGGCGCTGGAGATCGACATGAGCTGCGAGGACATCCACACCTTCGTGGAGGCCACGCTGACCCAGCGCATCGGCACCGCGGGCAAGAAGCTGCACACCGCCCGCAGCCGCAACGACCAGGTGGCGCTGGACATCCGCATGTACCTGGCGGACCAGATCGACCGGCTGATCGCGCTGGCGAAGGATTTCGCGGCGGCGCTGTGCGACGTGGCGGAGCGGCACGTGGAGACGGGCATGCCGGGCTACACCCACCTCCAGCGGGCGCAGCCGGTGACCCTCGGGCACTATCTGATGGCCTACGCCCAGATGCTGCTTCGGGACATCGACCGGCTGACCGACTGCAAGCGCCGCACGCTGGTGCTGCCGCTGGGCTCGGGCGCGCTGGCGGGCACCACCTACCCGCTGGACCGGGATTTCGTCGCCGAGCAGCTCGGGTTCAACGGCATCTCCATGAACAGCCTGGACGGCGTGTCCGACCGGGACTTCGCGCTGGAGCTGCTGTCCGATCTGTCGATAATGATGTGCCATTTGAGCCGCTTCTCCGAGGAGATCTGCCTGTGGTGCAGCTGGGAATTCAAGTTCGTGACGCTGGCCGACGACTTCTCCACCGGCTCCAGCATCATGCCCCAGAAGAAGAACCCCGACATCACCGAGCTGGTGCGCGGCAAGACCGGCCGCGTCTACGGCGACCTGATGACGCTGCTCACCGCCATGAAGGCGCTGCCGCTGGCGTACAACAAGGACATGCAGGAGGACAAGGAGGCGCTGTTCGACGCCCTCGACACCGCCGACCTGAGCCTGTCCGTGCTGGCGCCCATGCTGCGCACCGCCACCTTCCACCCCGAGAACATGAAGCGGGCCGCCGCCGGGGGCTTCATCAACGCCACCGACTGCGCCGACTACATGGTGCGCAAGGGCGTGCCGTTCCGGGATGCCTACGGCGTCACCGGGCGGCTGGTGCGCTACTGCATCGAGCAGGGCAAGACCCTCGAGACCCTGGGCCTCGACGAGTACCGCCGGTTCTCGCCCGTGTTCGACGACGACGTCTATCAGGCCATCGACCTGCTCACCTGCGTCTCCCAGCGCGACATCCCCGGCGGCCCCGCGCCCGCCCGCGTCCGCGAGACCATCGCCGCCACGCGCAGGGCGATCGGGGCGTAGGTCCATCGAACGATTTTATCACGATCAACCATTTTTTACTGTTGACAGTCTGGCGGATCTGGCATATAATATGTGTAGCGGAGGAGCGATCCGACGCACAGTGGAGCACTCTACACTATAAACGGATGCTTTTACGGTCTGTGATGCCGGAGCCGGGATGACATCGGTGACGGCGGAGGCGAACAAAGGTGGCAGCTCACCATAGGTCATCTTAGCCGAGAGGCGAAAGAAAGCTGCATCGTGTCTTCAAGTGCCTTGCTTCAAACGCAAGGCATTTGTATTATGAGGAATACATGGATAGTATTTACGAATGTGCGAAGAGCTTTCGCGGTCTGCTGACGACGCGATACCTGTTCGTAGTGTCGAAGCGCAGGACCGCTATACAGTTCACGCTGGATTTCATGGAGACAGACTTCTACCACCTCGCAGGCTTCCAGCACCTGGACGACATCGCCATCGAACGGGACCGAAACCGGACGCTCGACCTGATCGACCGCCGCGTCATCACGGACGGGCTTCTCGCCAAGAGCAGGTTTTATCGGGACGTTCCTCGGGTCGAGTACAGCGATGTCAAGCGGCGCATCGAAGCGCTGTGCAGGCTTGAACAATACCTGGATGCCCGGAACTACATCAAGGTGTTCGCGGTGACGGACGCACGTTCCATCAGCTTGATCGGCGCGGAGTATGTCATCAAGAGCAGCCTGCGAGGCGCGCCCGACCCCGTCTATATCTTTCTGCGAAGGCGCAGGGAATCGGACAACTATTGCGTCGCCTCCTTCTTCCCCGAGAAGAACAACGCCTATGGCGGAGAGATGCTCCACTGGATGCTCAAGCTCAAGATCACGGCGACCGAGGCGGTCGAGTTGTATCGGCACCCGGGCTACACCGCGAAGCCGGAAACAAGCAGCACTCCCGATGGGACGGGCTTGATATGATCCGCCATAAAAAAACACTTGACAGAACAGGCCATCTTTGGTATAATGCTAATGCTGGTTTGGTGAGGAGAGATGGCCGAGTGGTTGAAGGCGCTGGTCTTGAAAACCAGTGATGTCGAAAGGCACCGGGGGTTCGAATCCCTCTCTCTCCGTTCATTCGGCTGTGGAGAAGTACCCAAGAGGCCGAAGGGGCTCCCCTGCTAAGGGAGTAGGGTGGGATAACTGCCGCGAGGGTTCAAATCCCTCCTTCTCCGCTTCAAAAAAGCCTTGAAACGTCGCGTTTTAGGGCTTTTTCTTTATATACTGACGTGTGTGGGGGAACGGCTATGGAGTGGGAGCTTATACGGCTGGGGCCGGGGATGACGGCGCGATACGAGATCGCGGACCGGCGGCCGAAGAAGGTGAACGCGGTGGAGTTCGGCATGGGCGAGGCCATGCTGGGCGTGGCGAACCGGCTGATCGACGCGGCGGACGCGGGGGTCGGCGTGGCCTGCGTGGAGGCGGGGGAGTCGGGCTACGCCCGTATGCTGAACGAGCAGGGCGGGCTGTACACCGTGGTGGTCCGGGGCTACGAGGGCGAAACGCCCGTGCGCCGGGAGGCGGTGATACAGTGCGTGCTGGAGGTCCATGAAGCGGACGGCCTGCCCGCGCTGGCGGGGAACGGCGACCTGGTCTTCGGCATCGTGGACGACAGCCCGGAGGCGGTGGCGCTGGCCCTGCGGTTCATCGAACTGCGCCGGGCGGCGGGACTGGCCGACATCCCCATGTACGCGCTGGGCGCGGGCATGCCGGACGTGGACGCGCCGGTCTACCGGGCCCTGGCGGACGGCCTGGCGTTCCGCAGCGAGCCGGACGAGGCGGTGCGGCTGTGCCGGGAGATGAACTACCGGGACGACATGCTCTACATCGCCGAGCCCTACGCGCGGCTGACGCTTTTCCATCTGGAGGCCGTGCGCGGGCGCTTCCCGCTGGACAGGGCCGAGGGCGTTCGCTTCGCGGGCCTGTTCGAGCTCATGCGCGTCGGCATGCTGAACGGCCTGGTCTACGACGCGGGCATCTTCCTGATGGCGGCGGCGGGCTGGCTGAACGGCTGCGACACGCTCAGGGACTGCATGGACCACGAGCGCCTGCGCCGGTTCGTGGGCGAGGCGTTCACCGAGGAGATACTGCCCTCGGCGGCGCTGTCGGGCATCGATCGGCAGGACGTGGAGCGCTGCGTCATCGAGAGCTTCGGACGCTACGCCGACCCGCTGAACCGCAACCGGGTGCTCCGCGCCGCGGGCGGGCTGCTGGGGCGGTTCGCACGGGGGCCGCTGCAGCTCATCCAGAGCCACGCGGAGGCCGAGTTCGAGCCGCCGCGACGGCTGGCCTTCGCCCTGGCGGCGACGATCATGCTGTACGCGGGCGCGCGGCAAAACCCGGAGACGGGCCGGTACGAGGTCATGCGGGGCAAGACCGTGGAGGCGCTCCACGACGACCCCGCGCTGATCGCCCACTTCGCCACCCTGTCCCACGACATGCCACCTGAGAGCCTGGCCTATGCCGCGCTGGCCGACCGGGAGCTGTGGGGGCACGACCTGCGGGAGGTGGACGGCCTCGAGGCGCGGGTGGCGCTGGACATCGCCGCCATCCAGCGGGAGCCGGGGTTCCTGCCGACGGCATAAAACAAGAGCCTTCGCGTCATGTCGGCGCGAAGGCTCCGTTTTGATCTTAGCGATGTCCCAGTATCTTCTCGGCGATGTTGTGGGGCACTTCCTCGTAGTGCTCGAACTGCATCGTGTAGTTGCCGCGGCCCTGGGTCTTGCTGCGCAGGTCGGTGGCGTAGCCGAACATCTCGGACAGGGGCACGATGCCGTCGATGGAGTGCATGCCGGCGTGGGCGTCCATGCCGGTGACGCGGCCGCGCCGCGCGGAGATGTCGCCCATGACGTCGCCCATGTACTCGTCGGGCACGACGACCTCGATCTTCATCATCGGCTCGAGCAGGGCGGAATCGGCCTTGCGCAGGGCCTCCTTGAAGGCCATGGAGCCTGCGATCTTGAAGGCCATCTCGGAGGAGTCGACCTCGTGGTAGCTGCCGTCGATCAGGTCGACGCCGAAGTCCATGACCTCGTAGCCGCCCACGGAGCCGGACATGGCCGCCTCGCGGATGCCCTGGTCGATGGGCGCGATGAACTCCTTGGGGATGACGCCGCCCACGATCTTGTTGTTGAACTCGTAGCCGGAGCCGGCCTCCCGGGGATAGATCTCGATGACGCAGTGGCCGAACTGGCCGTGGCCTCCGGTCTGCCGCACGTAGCGGCCCTCGGCCTTGGCGCGGCGGCGGATGCACTCCTTGTAGGCGACCTGGGGCTTGCCCACGGTGGCCTCCACGCGGAACTCGCGCAGCAGGCGGTCCACGATGATCTCCAGGTGCAATTCGCCCATGCCGGCGATGATGGTCTGGCCCGTGGACTCGTCGGTGTAGGTCTTGAAGGTCGGGTCCTCCTCGGCCAGCCGCACCAGCGCCAGGCTCATCTTGTCCTGACCGGCCTTGGTCTTGGGCTCGATGGCCACGCGGATGACGGGCTCCGGGAACTCCATGGACTCGAGGATGATGGGCTTGCCCTCGTTGCAGATGGTGTCGCCGGTGGTGGTCTCCTTGAGGCCCACGGCGGCGGCGATGTCGCCCGCGCGGATCTCGTCGATCTCCTCGCGGTGGTTGGCGTGCATGCGCAGGATGCGGCCGATGCGCTCGCGCTTCTCCTTGGTGGAGTTGTAGACGTAGCTGCCGGTCTTGAGGGTGCCGGAATACACCCGGAAGAAGGCCAGCTTGCCCACGTAGGGATCGGCCATGATCTTGAACACCAGCGCGGAGAAGGGCGCGTCGTCGGAGGCCTCGCGCTCGATGTCGTCGCCCTTGTTGGGGCGGGTGCCCTTCACCGGCGGGATGTCCAGCGGGGAGGGCAGGTAGTCCACGATGGCGTCCAGCAGGGGCTGCACGCCCTTGTTGCGGTAGGACGTGCCGCAGAGCACCGGCGTCATGGTCCCGGCGATGGTGGCCTTGCGGATGCCCATCATGATCTCGTCGTGGGTCAGCTCCTCGCCGTCCAGGTACTTCATCATCAGCTCGTCGTCGGCTTCGGCGGCGGCCTCGACCATCTTGGCGTGGTACTCCTCGGCCTGGGCCACCAGGTTGGCGGGGATGTCCGTCTCGTCCATGGTGGTGCCCATCTCGTCGATGTAGATCTCGGCCTTCATCTTGACCAGGTCCACCAGGCCCACGAAGCTCGCCTCGCAGCCGATGGGGATCTGGATGGGCACGGCGTTGGCCTGCAGCCGCTCCTTCATCATATCGACCACGCGGAAGAAGTCCGCGCCGACGATGTCCATCTTGTTGACGTAAGCCAGCCGGGGCACGTGGTACTTGTCGGCCTGGCGCCACACGGTCTCGCTCTGGGGCTCGACGCCGCCCTTGGCGCAGAATACGGACACCGCGCCGTCCAGCACGCGCAGGGAGCGCTCGACCTCGACGGTGAAGTCCACGTGGCCGGGGGTGTCGATCAGGTTGATCTGATGGCCGCGCCATTCACAGGTCGTGGCCGCAGACGTGATCGTGATGCCGCGCTCCTGTTCCTGCTCCATCCAGTCCATCGTCGCCATGCCCTCGTGGACTTCACCGATGCGGTGGGTGCGGCCGGTGTAGTAAAGGATGCGCTCGGAGGTGGTCGTCTTTCCGGCATCGATGTGCGCCATGATGCCGATATTGCGTACATGATCCAGTGAATGTGTTCTCGCCACAGTCAGTTGCCTACTTTCTTTAAGTCTCCGCGATGTGCGGCATTTGAAATTAACAGTCTCCCCATTACGACCTTCACCACGCTTTTAGCGTGGTGAAGTGTACGGAGTCCTATGCGATTGATAAGGATATTACCACCTGTAATGGGCGAAAGCCTTGTTGGCCTCGGCCATCTTGTGCATATCCTCGCGGCGCTTCACGGCGTTGCCAGTGTTGTTGGCAGCGTCCATGATCTCGCCGGCCAGCCGGTCGGCCATGCTCCGCTCGCCGCGCTTGCGGGCGAACATCACCAGCCAGCGCAGGGCCAGGGTCTGACGGCGCTCGGGACGGATCTCGATAGGCACCTGGTAGGTGGAACCGCCGACGCGGCGCGCCTTGACTTCCATGGCGGGCATGATGTTGGCGATGGCCTGGTTGAAGACCTCCATGGCCTCCTTGCCGGTCTTGGCGGCGACGGTATCAAAAGCATCGTAGCACACGGCCTGCGCGACGCCGCGCTTGCCGTCGTACATCACCTGGTTGATCAGCTTGGTGATGATGGTCGTTCCATATACAGGATCCGGAAGCACTTCGCGCTTCGGGATAAATCCACGTCTGGGCATTGAAACCCCTCCTTGATATATCTACAAACGTTAAGTGAACGAGAAACAGGCAAAAGCGCGTGCGGTCGTTGGCGCAACCGCATTTGCCCAATCAATCGACCATTCCGCATATTCCCACGTTCCAAATGGACCATGCTTCGTGATCGCTCGATCGTTTTCGCCAACGGATTCGCCCCGCGTCACTGCCTTACGGCAGCCGCGGGTTTCGGCCCGGCCAGCCAAATGGCCTGGGCCTCAGTCCGGCAAAGCCGGACGCTCAAAATCCTCTTACTTCTTCGGACGCTTCGCGCCGTAGAGGGAGCGGCCCTGCATGCGCTTGGCAACGCCAGCGGCATCGAGGGCGCCGCGGATGATGTGGTAGCGGACGCCGGGGAGATCGCGGACCTTGCCGCCGCGGATCAGCACCACGGAGTGCTCCTGCAGGTTGTGGCCGATACCCGGGATGTAGCAGGTACCTTCGATGTTGTTCGTCAGACGAACGCGCGCGATCTTACGCAAAGCGGAATTCGGCTTCTTGGGGGTCTGCGTCTTGACGGACATGCAGACGCCTCGCTTCTGCGGACAGGACTGCAGAATCGGGGAATTCGACTTGCTGGTTACCTTTTCTCTACCCTTGTGGATCAACTGATTGATCGTCGGCATTGAAGAAAAGCACCTCCTGAACTATTATGAGTGGTTTTAAGCCTCTATATACACTTCCGCAACCCTGGAAGGCAATAAAGCATTATCGCCCCGCGCCACTGCCTGCGGCAGGCGCGGGTTTCGGGCGCGTCTTGCGGCTTTGCCGCTGCGCTTGCGCCCTCAGTCCGGCTTCGCCGGACGCTCAAGCGGGTTTTCTGATACCAGCGGACGCCGTCTTGACCTCGATGCCGCAGGCCTCGCCCAGCAGCTTCATGCTGTCGACCTCCACCATGCGCACGCCCATCCTGTTGCAGGCGTCCCGCACCTGGCGGACGATGAACAGGTCGGCGTCCCGCGCCACATACGCCTCGGCGATCTCGCCGGCCAGTATGGCGCGCACGAGCCTGCGCGTGCCGACGACCTTGTCGGCGTTCTTCAGCCTCTCCAGCATCCCGCGCACACTCCTTTCAGACAAACCCAGACTTATGCATCATACCATTTTGTGCCTGTGTTGTCAAGCAAAATGGGTTGCGTGAGGGAATTTTAACGTTTTTAGGGAGGTCATTTCGCCTGCGCATCCTCTTTTTCCATCGCGGCGTAGTACCGCTGCCCGGCGGCGTGGGCGGCTTCATCGCGGGCGGCGTTGATGGCGTCGAAGTTGGCGATCAGCAGCTCCACCAGCTCGCCGGACAGCGCGCCCTTTGCGGCGTCGCCCCGCAGCACCGCCCGGGCTTTGTCGGGGTCCATGCCCTTGCGGTAGGGGCGGTCCTCGGTGATGGCCGAGAACACGTCCGCCACGGCCATGATCCGCGCGCCCAGCGGGATCTCGTCGGCCTTGAGGTGGAAGGGATAGCCCGCGCCGTTGAGCTTCTCGTGGTGGAACGCGGCCCAGACGGCGATCTGGTCGAAGCCCCGTATCTCGCGCAGGATCACGTAGGAGAAGTAGGCGTGCTCCTTCATGACGTTGAACTCCTCGTCGGTGAGCTTGCCGGGCTTTTCCAGTATCTCCCGGGGGATCTTGAGCTTTCCGATGTCGTGGAGGTTCCCGGCCATGCGCATCATCAGGCACTCCTCCGCGCACATCCCGGCCAGCCGTGCCAGCGCTTCGGCGGTGGCGGCCACGCCCGCGGAGTGCATGGCGGTGAAGGGGCTGCGGAAGTCGATGAGCCGGGAGATGATGTCGGTGTATTGCAGGGCCTCCTCGAGGGTCACCCAGCGGTCGTCCGGCAGGAAGTCCAGGAAGCGCTCGGGCCGGTACAGCATGTCCAGCCACACGCCCTCCCGACGGCTGACGGCGTCGAAGGCTTTGCGCACGTCGGGGTGGTATTCCCGGTCGCCTGCGCCCTCCACGCACTGTCGGATGTGATCCACCTGGTTCAGGACCGGCTTGTCCGGCTCCAAGAGCAGCGCCACCGTGTCGGCCAGGTGGACGATCTGCCCGATCAGCACCGGCCGCGCGCGCAGCAGCGTCCGCAGGGACGGAGCGGCGCTCCGCCAGGGGGTCTGGCTGTGGCGCACCACGTCGGCGAAGAAGCGGGTCACCGGATGCCCGCCCAGCAGCGCCGCGCCCGCCTGGGCCAGCGCCGCCGCGTCCTGCTCGATGTCCTCGAGGGTGATCGCGCCCTCGCGCAGGATGCCGCCCACGTCGTGCAGCATCGCGCCGCCCAGCGTCAACAGCCGCTCCTGCTCGGACAGGCCCATCTCCTCCGCGATCACGCAGGACAGGTACGCCACCTTCTGGTGGTGGTCCTGCACGTCGTGGCTGATGATGTTCATGACCGGGGGCAGGGCGCGGACCAGGTCGTGCAGCGTCGTCAAAGGCTTTTTCATGTCTCCTCCACGTCCTGTACGCCGTGGATGTTCCGGATGTGCGCCATCATCTCGTCGCGGTTGACGCGGAAGTTGGGGCGCAGGGACAGCACGGCGGTGTAGTCGGGGTTTTCGAGGTCGTTGTTGCTGACCACGCGCAGGTTGGTGATGGCGACCTTCTGGTCCTTGCAGTAGCGCATGACCTGGTCGAGCGCGGGCTTGTGGCGGTAGTGGAGGGTGAGCATGAACTCGGGGGTGCGGCTGATGCGCCCGCCCAGCACGGAGAAGATGGTCTCGGTGACGAGCACCAGCGCGGTGGCGACGAGGCCGCCCTCGTAGAAGCCCGCGCCCAGCGCCAGCCCGATGACGCCGCTGGCCCAGAGCCCGGCGGCGGTGGTGAGGCCCTTGACGGTGCGGTTGCGGGTGACGATGATGGTGCCCGCGCCGATGAAGCCCAGCCCGGAGACCACCTGCGCGCCGAGGCGGGAGATGTCGGTGGGCAGGCCCATGTTCAGGTAGAGGTAGATGCCGGTCATGGATGCGGTGGCCGCGCCGATGCACACCAGGATGTGGGTGCGGAAGCCGGCGGGCCGGTTCTTGTAGGAGCGTTCAAAGCCGATGGCGGTGCCGCAGAGGAAGGCCAGGACCATCCTCAGCGCCACCGAGCCGAAGTTGATGTCCCGCAGGGCGGAAAGTCCGTTGAGCATGTCGAGCCTCCTTTACGCGATCAGTTCCAGGACGGAGTCCACGCAGGGCAGCTCCGCCAGCGACGAGAGTATGGCCGAGTGGGAGGCGTTCTGCTTGCCCAGCTTGAGGGTCATGATGGCCGAGGGCAGCTTGTCGTCCTGCCGCTCCGTGCGCTCCATCTCCAGGTCATACAGCCGCGCGCCCTGCCGCTTGATGGTCTCCGTGATGGTGTCCACGTCCCGCGGGTCCTGAAATTCCACGTAGATCGTGATGTTCCTCAGCCGCCGCTTGAAGGCCAGCTCCATGGGCTGCATGAACTCCATGGTGAAGATGATGAGGATCATCGCCGAAAACACGCACTCGTAGAACCCAGCGCCGCAGGCGATGCCCAGGCTGGCCGTGGCGAACAGGCCGATGGCCGAGGTCAGGCCCGACACCTGCCGGTGGGCGGCGGCGATGATGGTGCCCGCGGCTAAAAAGCCAATGCCCGAGCCCACCTGGGCCGAGAAGCGCGACATGTCGAACTTCACCGACTGCACCGCGGCGGCGTAGGCCCACGGGCCGTTCAGCATCTCGTGCTCGTACATGGATATGAGCATCGTCAGCGCCGCGCCGATGCAGGTCAGCATGTAGGTGCGCAGGCCCGCGTTGGCCTTCTTCCGCGCCCGGCCGTAGCCGATGGCCGCGCCCACCGCCTGGGCCAGCACCAGCCGGAAGATCACCGACCCCAGGCTGAATCGGCGCAATCCCTCAAGGATGCCTGACATGGGCATCCCCCTTTCTCGTGATAAAATGAATTCAATAATTCATTTTTATTATAGCATAAGGCCGTGGCCGTCACAAGTTAAGCCTTTGGCCATTTATGGCGAAGAAAAGGGTTTGCAAACGGGGGAGGGAGGCGTATAATATAGATAGGAATATATAGGAAGGAAAGGACCATGAACATCCAGATCTTTGGAACGAAAAAGAACCAGGACGCCCGCAAGGCCGAGCGCTGGTTCAAGGAGCGCCGCATCCGGGCGCAGTACATCGACATGAACGAAAAGGGCATCAGCCGCGGCGAGCTGCGCAGCGTCGCCCAGGCCTGCGGCGGGCTGGACAACCTCATCGACGACGCCTGCCGGGACCAGGACGCCCTCGCGCTGGTGAAGTACATCAGCCCCGCTCAGAGGGAGGACGCCGTGCTCGAGCATCCCCAGGTGCTCAAGCTCCCCATCGTCCGCAATGGCAAGCACGCCGCCGTTGGGTATCGGCCGGAGGTTTACGAAAGCTGGAAGGATTGACATTTATGCCTTCATCGCGGGCGCTGGGGGCAGCGCCCCTACGGGGGACGACCTCTCCGCCGACTGCGTCGGCACCTCCCCTGTCAGGGGAGGCAAGAGGGCTACGCATGTACGCGGCAGCCTTGGCTCCCCTTTCACGCACCGGCGTCCGCGCAAGCGGGCCGCCGGCAGCGCCGCCCGGATCCGGAGGATCCCAGGGCGGGCTGGTCGCGCCTGCCTTTGGCAGTGGCGCGACTGCTGGTCAGGGGAGCTGGCACGCGAAGCGTGACTGAGAGGTCGTCACCCCTACTGCCTACTGCCTACTCCCTACTCCCTTACCCCCGGCATGAACACCTCCTCCCGCCCCAGTGCCAGCAGCGCCATGGCGGCGGAGATGAGCAGGGACAGGTGCTGTTCGGGGTCGTCGAGGGGGATATTGAAGTCCTCGCGCATGCGGCGCACCCGATAGAGCACGGTGTTGCGGTGGGTGTAGAGGCGCTCGCAGGTCTCCCGGAGGCTGTGGTGGCAGGCCAGGTAGGTGTACAGGGTGAGGCAGTAGAGCGTGTCGTCGTCCCGGTCGCGCTCGGCCAGCGCCCGCACGGCGGGCAGCATCGCGTCCTCCTTCAACTGCTTGAGCAGCATCAGCCCGTGGTAGGGCTCGTACTTCACCGCGAAGGGGTGGGGGTATTTGGGCAGCAGCACGTCCATCAGCGCGTGGGCGGCGGCGTAGCTCTCCGGCAGGCGGTACAGCCGCGGGATGGGCGCGGAGATCACCACCCGCAGGCTGAACTGCTTCGACAGATGCTCGAACAGGGCCATGTCCGGGTCGCTGTTTAGGAAGAACACCACGCTGCCGTCGTGGATGAGCGGCTTCGACATGGGGAAGAAGTCGAGGATGTTGCTCTTGAGGGCGTTCTCCGACCAGTTGGTGGACCGGTACAGCTCCAGGTTCACCAGCGCGATGCGGCGCGGGGAGAAGAACTTGAGGCCGGCCGTGGCCGCCTGGAGCTCGAACATCTGCTCGTCGGAGAACTTTCCCTCCAACAGATGCTGGAGCACCGACTCCTCCGTGGTCTGGATGCTGCTGCCGCGGCTCGACTCCAGCATGAGCTGCTTCGCCAGCGCCGACTCCACCGACGAGAACGTCCTGCCGTCCACGGTCCCCAGCGTGCCGTTCACGTCCACCAGGATCAGGTAGCCCACCGGCGCGCCGCCGGTCGCCAGCAGCGAGAAGCGCCGCCGGTACGGGCTGTCCTCGAGGGTGACGAAGTGGGCCTGGGCGTCCGAGCCGATCAGGAAGCCGCCCGTCTCGTAGGTCAGGCTGCCGCGCTGGATGGAGGACTGGAAGGGCGGGTCGTCGAACGCCTCCGGGCAGTGCCACGAGACCGTGCGGAAGGCCATGTCCACCACCATCGCCGGACAGTCGAACAGCAGGCTCGCGTCCTTGGTCAGCAGGTCCAGGTCGTCCATGTTCATGAAATCGTCCATGAAGCTTTGCAGGTCCATCACATCGCCTCCTTATGTTGTGCTTTGAGCACAAAGTCCCTCGCGATTATTATACCGCGAGCATCGTGCAAAATCAAGCGCCGCGGGTATAATTATAAGCGTACCGAGCGAAGACGCCGGTGCGAACCGACCCAGAAAGGAAGCGATATCATGATGCTTTTGAAGAATGCAAAGGAGATAGATAAGCTGATCGAGGCCGTGAACCGTTGCCGTGGCGACGTGCTCCTGCGGTCCACCGATGGAAGGGAGGAGTTCAACCTGAAGAGCGTGCTCTCCCGCTACGTCGCCATCGGCGAGTTGTGCAAGGACCACGGCGATCGCTATGAGATCTACTGCATGGAGCGCTCTGACGAGGGCTATATGCTGAACTTCTTCTACGACCTGGACAAGTCCCGCGCCGCCTAAGCGCGCGGCAAAGGCCTTCACCCCTTCGAGGATTGCGGGGTGAGGGCTTTTTCTTTATCCAATGCCAAACAGAACGTAACGTTCCCGGTATATAATAGGTCACATGAACGGTGGGTTTACACAAGAAACCGTATAAAAATACATTCTTAACTTGAATAAAGGCCCATAATAGCGTATAATGGTTGCATATTATGAATATGAGGATGCTGACACGATGAGAGTATTCATTGACGGCAGCGCGGGCACCACGGGCCTGCGCATCCGCGAGCGGCTCAAAGCGCGGGCGGACATCGAGCTGATCGCGCTCCCGGAGGCAATGCGCAAGGACGCGAACGCCCGCCGGGACGCGCTGAACGCCGCGGACATCGCGTTTTTGTGCCTGCCGGACGCGGCGGCCATCGAAGCCGTCCAACTGATCGAAAATCCGGACACCGCGGTGATCGACACCTCCACCGCCCACCGCACGGCCCCCGGCTGGGTCTACGGCATGCCGGAGCTTTATGGCCAGCGGGTGCGCGTCGCCGCGTCCAAGCGGGTGGCGAACCCCGGCTGCCACGCCAGCGGCTTCATCGTGCTCATCGCGCCGCTGGTCAGGGCGGGCATCGTCCCGAAGGACGCGCGGCTCGGCTGCTTCTCGCTGACCGGCTATTCCGGCGGCGGCAAGAAGATGATCGCCGAATACGAGGCCCCCGACCGCTCCCCGCTGCTGGACGCGCCGCGGCAGTACGGCCTCACCCAGCAGCACAAGCACTTAAAGGAGATGGCGGCGGTCTGCGGGCTCGACAACATGCCGGGCTTTTCGCCCATCGTGGCGGATTTTTACAGCGGCATGGAGGTGTCCGTGCAGCTCTTCGACGCGGACATCGAGGCCGTGAAGGACGCCTACCGACGCGCCTACCCCGGCCCGGTCATCCGCTACGTGGAGGACGCCGACGAGGGCGGCTTCCTGTCGGCGGCGGCGTACAGCGGCCGAGACGACATGGAGGTCACGGTCACCGGCCACAGCGAGCGCGTGCTGCTCACCGCCCGGTTCGACAACTTGGGCAAGGGCGCTTCGGGCGCGGCGATACAGAATATGAATATCCTGATGGGCGTCGACGAGACCATGGGGCTCATCCTCGGAGGTAAATGATGATGAAAATGATTTCCGGCGGCGTGTGCGCCGCCAAGGGCTACAAGGCGGCGGGCGTCCACTGCGGCATCCGCAAGAGCCAGACCAAGAAGGACCTGTCGATGATCGTGTCGGCGGTCCCGGCGTCGGCGGCGGCGGTGTACACCACCAACCTGGTGAAGGGCGCGCCCTTGGCCGTCACCAAGGCCCACCTTGAAAACGGCGTTGCCCGGGCGGTCATCTGCAACAGCGGCAACGCCAACACCTGCAACGCCAACGGCGTCGAGATCGCGGAGCAGACCTGCGCGCTGGCGGCCCAGGCGCTGGGCATCGACGCGGGCGACATCGTGGTGGCCTCCACCGGCGTCATCGGCCAGCCGCTGGACATCGCGCCCATCGCCGCGGGCATCCCCGCGCTGGTGGAGGCGCTGTCCGAGGACGGCAGCGCCGACGCCGCCGAGGGCATCATGACCACGGACACCGAATTGAAGGAGGTCGCCGTGGAGTTCGAGGCCGGCGGCGCGACCTGCCGCCTGGGCGGCATCGCCAAGGGCAGCGGCATGATCCACCCCAACATGGCCACCATGCTGGTGTTCCTGACCACCGACGCGGCCATCGCCCCGGCGATGCTCAAGAAGGCGCTGTCCACCGACGTGCAGTCCACCTTCAACATGCTGTCCATCGACGGCGACACCTCCACCAACGACATGGTGACCGTCCTCGCCAACGGCTTGGCCGGCAACCCGGAGATCGCGTCCGACGGCCCGGACTTCGACGCCTTCATGGCCGCGCTGAACACCGTGACGGTGCAGCTCTGCCGGATGATCGCCGGCGACGGCGAGGGCGCGACGAAGCTCTTGGAGTGCAAGGTCAGCGGGGCGAAGGACCTCGCCACCGCCCGCACCGTCGCCAAGAGCGTGGTGTGCTCCACGCTGCTCAAAGCCGCGATGTTCGGCGCGGACGCCAACTGGGGCCGCGTGCTGTGCGCCATCGGCTATTCCGGCGCGGACGTGGACGTGGACAGGGTGGACGTGGCGTTCAAGTCCGGCAAGGGCGTGATCGAGGTCTGCAAGGACGGCGCGGGCGTGCCCTTCTCGGAGGAAAAGGCCAAGGAGATCCTGCTCGAGAAGGAGATCGAGATCCTGGTGGGCCTCAACAGCGGCGACGCATCGTCCGCGGCCTGGGGCTGCGACCTGACCTACGACTACGTCAAGATCAACGGCGATTACAGGACCTGACGGGGATAGCATTATGGAGAAGTTCTTTTCAAACGCCGAGCGCGCCCAGGTGCTGACCGAGGCGCTGCCGTACATCAAGCAGTACAACGGCAAGATCGTGGTCATCAAGTACGGCGGCAACGCCATGGTGAACGAGCAGCTCAAGCAGCAGGTGATGGAGGACATCGTCCTGCTGTGGCTGATCGGCGTGAAGGTGGTGCTGGTCCACGGCGGCGGGCCGGAGATCAGCGAGACCATGCAGAAGCTGGGCAAGGAAGCCGTGTTCGTGGACGGCCTGCGGGTGACGGACCGGGAGACGGTGGACATCGTGCAGATGGTGCTGGCCGGCAAGATCAACAAGACGCTGGTGAACCTGCTGGAGATGAAGGGCGGCCACGCCATGGGCATCTCCGGCATGGACGGGCGGCTGATCGAGGCAAAGATGAAGGACGAGCGCCTGGGCTACGTGGGCGAGATCACGCAAATCAACATCCGGCCGGTGTTCGACCTGCTGGAGAAGGGGTACATCCCCGTCATCTCCACCCTGGGCTGCGACGCGGACGGCAACGCCTACAACATCAACGGCGATACCGCCGCCGCCTGCGTGGCCGGGGCGCTGAACGCCGAGCGGCTCATCATGCTGTCGGACATCCCCGGCATCCTGCGGGACAAGGACGACCCCGCCACGCTCATCCCCGAGATGACCATCCTGGAGGCCGCGAAGCTCCGGGACGACGGCGTCATCTCCGGCGGCATGATCCCGAAGGTGGAGTGCTGCGTGGACGCCATCCGCAAGGGCGTCAAGAAAGTCATCATCATGGACGGCCGCGTGCCCCACTCCATACTGATGGAGATACTGACCGACGAGGGCGCCGGTACGATGGTCATGGGAGGTTTGAGTCATGAACATTAAGGAAATGGACAGCACCTACATCGCGCACACCTACGGCCGGTTCCCGGTGCAGCTCGTCAGGGGCAAGGGCAGCCTGGCCTGGGACGAGGCGGGGAAGGAATACATCGACCTGGGCAGCGGCATCGCCGTGAACGGCTTCGGCATCGCGGACGACCAATGGCTCCAGGCCGTGACCGAGCAGCTGGCGCAGCTGCCCCATGCCTCGAACCTGTACTACACCGAGCCCTGCGCGGTGCTGGCGCGGATGCTCTGCGAGCGCACGGGCATGAAGCGGGTGTTCTTCGGCAACTCCGGCGCGGAGGCCAACGAGTGCCTCATCAAGGCCGCCCGGAAGTACGCCGCCGAGAAGCACGGCCCGGACTGCTACACCATCGTGACGCTCAAAAACAGCTTCCACGGCCGCACGCTGACCACGCTGTCCGCCACCGGCCAGGACCACTACCACGAGCTGTACCAGCCGCTGACCCCGGGCTTCGCGCACATCGCCCCCGGCGACATGGCGGCGCTGAAGGCACTCGCCAAGACCACCAAGATCGCCGCCGTGCTCATCGAGTGCGTACAGGGCGAGGGCGGCGTGGTGCCGCTGGACAAGGCGTTCGTGGATGAACTCGCCGCGTTCTGCCGTGAGAACGACGTGCTGCTGGCGGTGGACGAGGTGCAGACCGGCAACGGGCGCTCCGGCCAGCTCTACGCCTACATGTGCTTCGGCCTCGAGCCCGACATCGTCTCCACGGCCAAGGGCCTGGGCGGCGGCCTGCCCATCGGCGCGTGCCTGCTGGGCGAGAAGGTCAAGGACGTGTTCGCCCCCGGCGACCACGGCTCCACCTTCGGCGGCAACCCCGCCGCCTGCGCCGGCGGCGTCAGCATCCTCTCCCGCACCGACGACGCGCTGCTTGCGGGCGTCCGGGAGCGTAGCCAATACATCTTCGATCAGCTCACCGGCGCGGAGGGCGTCGAGTCCGTCAGCGGCCTCGGCCTGATGATCGGCATCAAGCCCACCAAGCCCGCCCGCGAGGTCGTGGCGAAGTGCATCGAAAACGGCGTGCTCTGCCTCACCGCCAAGGACCGCGTGCGCCTCCTGCCCGCCCTCAATATCCCCATGGACCAGCTCCAGAAGGCCGTGGCGGTGTTGAAGGAAGCGTGCAAGGGATGACCCTCCCAATAAAAAACAAGGCTCCGTGTGAACGCTGCACGGAACCTTGTTTTTTGTTGGGTCGGTCACTCATGATCCACGCTGCCCAGCAGGATCGCGATGTGATCCTGTTTGGCGAGTAAAACCCTCGCGACCTCTATGTAACCGTCACGCAGACGATAGAACGCCCGATAAGCCTTGAAGTTCACATAGTAAAAACCTGTAAACAATCCCCGGTAATACAGCGGTATACCGGATTTGGGGAAAGTGCGCTTCGCGGCGATGCGATCGGCGAGATCGCTGATGTACCGGTCTGCCACATCGAAATCCTTTGACGCCTCCCACACGCCGTCCCATACGGCATCCATGTCGCGCTGTGCCTGGGGCGAATAACGTATAGCGAAGCCCATTACTTTTCAAACCTGCGATGCTTGAAATGCGCCCGGACATCCTCTTCGGAGATCCAGCCCTCTTCCTCCGCGGAGCGTATGCCGGCATTCAGTTCGCACAGCAGTTGGATCATGGCTTCGGCTTTTTGAAAGGCTTCCTCATCCCGCATGTCGCGGATGCTGTACACGCCCCGGCCATTTCGGGTAAGATACACGGGGGAACCCTGTTCGACCTTGTCGAGCAGGCTGCCGTAGTTCCTGAGATCGGAAATCGGCGCGATATTCGGCATGACATTTCATCTCCCCTCTGTCGTTCGATACCATCATAACACACAGGAGGGTGAACGTCAAGGATTTTTCGACGGATTCGTCGAAAAATCTTACAAAACGACGCCCCTGTCCTGCGCTGTGGGACAGGGGCGTTCGCTTTATCCGTCAATCGGGCGAGGATTCGGTGGGTTCGGGGGAGGGGGTGGGTTCGGGCTGGTCGTTGGAGAAGAGCCGCACCTGGAACTCGGGGGTGGCGGTGCCGGACTGCTCCATGTCGTAGGCCTTTTGCGCGGCCTTGACGGCGTTGACGGTCTTTTCGCCGTAGATGCCGTCGGCGTTGCCCTCGAGGTAGCCCAGCTCCACCAGGCGCTTTTGCAGGTCGGCCACCGCGTCGCTGCGGCTGTCGAGGCTGAGCGTGGAGTAGAGGTCCTTGGGGTCGGGGGTGGGGGCCACGGTGGACTTGAGCTCGAACAGTATGGTCTGGGGCGCGCCGTCCACGTAGGCGCTCACGGCCAGGTACTTCATCTCCTCGCCGGAGTTGGTGTAGGTGTAGCGCTTCCAGAGGATCTTCGGGGTGTTGGACTGGAGGGTCACGTCGGTCTGGCCGGCGATCTCCGCGTCCATGAGCTGGAAGCCGGGGTTCTCGGTGTTGCCGGACTCGGACTGGAACACGATCTTGATGATGTTCTGGGGGATGATCGTGGCGGAGCCGGTGTAGTCCTTGAGCGTCAGCTCGAAGCCCGCGCCGGCCTCGGTGCCCTGGAGCTTGTACACGTTGCCCCACTTGGACGCGAAGTCGGAGGGCAGCATGTAGTCCTTGACGTTCATGGAGAAGGACAGGGTCTCATAGGCCTCGCCCTCCTGGGCGGCGATGCGGGCGGTGCCGTCGGACTTGATCTGGGCGGTGAAGTCGTAGCTCTCGCCGAAGGGCACCACGGCCAGGGTCGTCGGGCCGGGGACGGGCGTGTCGGTGGGGGCGGGCGTCGGCTCGGGCGTCAC
>JAFUWR010000108.1 GCA_017471125.1 Clostridia bacterium
GCTGCCACCTTCCCCTGAAGGGGAGGGCTTTGATTGAGTATTCAGACCGCGATTCCGTGCGCGAATCGCGGTTTTATACGTTAATTTATGTAAAGAACGTCGATCAGGGGGGTTTTGCCCGTTGACGATTTCAAATTGGGTGAGTATAATATTATGATGTACGATAATGCTTCGAATGGCTGTGTTTACAGCTAACAGCAGGGAGGAACAACCGACATGAAGAAGAGTATGATCAAACTGGGGATCGTTGCGCTGCTGATCGTAGTTGTGGCGTTCCTGGCGCTTCACGGCTTGCAGATCGGCAAGTACATCCTCAAGCCCGTGGGCAGCGCCATCAGCCTGGGCCTGGATCTGAAGGGCGGCGTATCCACCGAATACATCGCCACGGATACCAGCATGGACAACTACGCCGCGCTGCTCGAGGGCACCGTGGGCGCATTGAGGACCCGGTTGACCAACGCGGGCTTCACCGAGGCCACCGTCGCCACCCAGGGCAGCGACCGCATCCTGGTGGAGATCCCGGACGTGGACGACCCCGAGGAGGTCGCCCGCATCATCGGCACCCCGGCGCACCTGGAGTTCCGCGACCCCGAGGGCAACGTGGTCATCGAGGGCAAGGACATCCGGCAGGCGCAGGTCCAGTGGACCGACGAGACCCAGACCCTGTGCGGCGTGGGCTTCGTGCTGACCGCTGACGGCGCGCGGGCCTTCTCCGAGGCCACCGGCAAGTTCATCGGCCAGGCCATCTCCATCTACCTGGACGACGAGCTGATCTCCGCGCCCACCGTGCAGACCCAGATCACCGGCGGGTCCGGCATCATCACCGGCTCCAAGACCGAGTCCACCGAGGAATCCTACAACTGGGCCAACGCCCTGGCGATCCAGATCCAGTCCGGCGCGCTGCCGATGGACATCGCCGAGGTCGAGACCCGCGCCATCTCCGCCACCCTGGGCGTCGAGGCCATCAAGGGCGCGCTGATCGCCGGCGTCATCGGCCTGATCCTGATCCTGCTGTTCATGCTGGTCATGTACCGCCTGCCCGGCGTGGCCGCCGACATGGCGCTGCTGATCTACGTGCTGATCGTGTTCTACGCCCTCGCCATCTCCGGCGCGCAGCTCACCCTGCAGGGCATCGCCGGTATCCTGCTGGGCATCGGCATGGCGGTCGACGCCAACGTGGTCATCTTCGAGCGCTTCCGCGAGGAGTTGAAGGAGGGCCGCACGCCGCTGAACGCGGTGAAGTACGGCTTCCGCAACGCGGGCCGCGCCGTCGCCGACTCCAACATCACCACCCTGATCGCCGCCGTCGTGCTGATGATCTTCGGCACCGGCACCATCAAGGGCTTCGCCATCACGCTGACCATTTCCGTCGTGGTGTCCCTGTTCACCGCCGTGGTGGTCACCCGCAGCCTGCTGATCTTGATCTGCAAGCTCGGCGTCAACAACCGCAGTGCCTACACGCGCTAATGAGGAGGGAACAAGCATGAAAAAGACGTTTACCGGAAATACGCGCCTGTTCCTCTGCATCTCGGGCGCGATCATCGCCATCGCCCTGGTCATGCAGATCGTGGGCGTGGGCATGAACATGGGCATCGACTTCACCGGCGGCTCCATTTTGAGCTACTCCGTCGGTGAGAACTACGACGTGAACGACGTCATCACCGTCCTGCAGTCCGCGGGCTACAACGACCAGCCCACCAAGGCCGCGCCGTCCGCCGCGTCCGTCGCGCTGCAGGCCGAGCTGGCCGCGGCCGCCGCCGAGGCGACCGAGGAAGTTGCGGAAGCTGCCAAGGAAGTGGCCGATGCCGCCGAGGAAGCTGCTGAGGAGACCGCCGAGGCTGTCGAGGAAGCTGCTGAGGAAACCACCGAGGAAGCTACCGAGGAGACCGCCGAGGAAGCCGTCGAGGAGACCACCGAGGAAGCGGCCTTCACCCCGATGCTGAACCTGGACAAGTCCGGCATCGCCGCCGACGGCCTGACCGACCTGCAGATCCGCTTGAAGCTGGCCGACGCCACCGCGGGCATGGAGGAGACGATCGTCAACGCCGTGAAGGGCGTGGTGTCCGGGGCCGAGGAGACCAGCTACCGCAACGCCACCAACCTGGAGATCAGCAACCTGGGCTATGACCTGACGTATGCCGGCGGCAACATCGTGGAGTTCAAGATGGGCGCCGACTACGACAAGGCCGCCGTCGAGACCGCCGTCAAGGACGCCCTCGAGGCCGGCGGGTACAGCCTGACCGCCATCCAGTTCGTGAAGTACGACGCCGAGGCAGAGGCCGCTGCCCTGGCGGAAGCGGAAGCCGCCGCCGAAGCGGAAGTCGCCGAGGACGCCGAGGAAGCCGCCGAAGAGGTGGCCGAGGAGGCCGTCGAGGAGGAGGCCGAGGCTGAGGAGACCGGCACCGACCTGCGCATCCTCATCAACATGGACGACGTGACCAGCCAGGTGCGCTCCATCCTCGAGCGCGAGATGACCGCGAAGTACCCGAACTTCCGCTTCATCTCCGTCGACCACGTCAGCGCCATCGCGGGCCGCGACCTGCTGTCCAACGCCATCAAGGCGCTGCTGATCGCCTTCGCCTGCATGCTGCTGTACATCGCCGTGCGCTTTAGCCCGCTGTCCGGCGCGGCCGCGCTGTTCGCGCTGGTGCACGACATCCTCATCATGTGCGCGTTCATGGTGTTCTTCCGCGGCCTGTTCCAGGTGAACAGCTCCTTCATCGCGGCCATACTGACGATCGTCGGCTATTCCATCAACAACACGATCATCATCTTCGACCGCATCCGTGAGAACCGCAAGCGCCCCGGCATGAGCCAGATGCCCATGATGGACGTCGTCGAGGTGTCCGTCAGCTCCACGCTGGCCCGTACCATCAACACCACCCTCACCACGCTGATCACCCTGGTGTGCCTGTTCATCTTCGGCGTCAGCTCCATCAAGGAGTTCGCGTTCCCGCTGATCGTCGGCATGCTGGCCGGTACCTATTCGTCCGTGCTGCTCAGCGGCCAGGTGTGGGCCATGTGGGACGCCAAGCTCGCCTCCCGCAAGGCGGCCAAGTGATATAATACGCGCAAAAAATTAGGAATCGACTTATGCCGGTTCCTAATTTTCGTTCGGTGGTGAAGTATGCTTCGTTATATTTTGAGGAATCAGGACCCCACCCCCTTCGACCGGCCGGAGGACATGCCGCTGGCGCTGCACGCGCTTTTGGTGGCGCGGGGGATCGGCTCTGCAACGGAGGCCGAGCGGTTCCTGCGGCCGGACGCGCGGAGCCTGCACGACCCGTTCCTTTTGAACGACATGCGGGCCGCGGCGGACATGCTGGAGGCCACCATCGGGGCGGGGGAGCCGATCTGCGTCTACGGGGACTACGACGTGGACGGGGTGTGCGCGTCGGCCATCATGCTGACCTACCTGCGCGCCCGGGGCGCGAGGGCCGAGGTGTACCTGCCGTCCCGCCACACCGAGGGCTACGGCCTGAACGCCGACGCCATCCGGGAGATCGCGGGCTGGGCGAAGCTGCTGATGACGGTGGACTGCGGCGTGACCAGCGTGGAGCTGGTGGCGCTGGCGAAGTCGCTGGGGCTCAAGGTCATCGTCACCGACCACCACCGCCCGGCGGAGGCGCTGCCCGACTGCCCGGTGGTGGACCCGCTGCTGAACGGCTACCCCTTCCCGCACCTGTGCGGCGCGGGGGTGGCGTGGAAGGTGGTGTGGGCGCTGTCCGGGTCGCCGCCCATGGACCTGGTGGACATCGCAGCGCTGGCGACGGTGGCGGACGTGGTGTCGCTGACCGGGGAGAACCGGGCCATCGTGGCGATGGGCCTGGAGCGCATCAACAAGGCCCCCCGCGTCGGCGTCGCGGCGCTGATCGACGCGGCGGGCTTGAGCGGCAAGGCCGTCACGTCCACGGCCATCGCGTTCCAGCTGGCCCCGCGGCTGAACGCAGGTGGGCGGCTGGACACGGCCATGCGGCCGCTGGAGCTCATCATGACCGGGGACGTGTCCAGGGCCCGGGCGCTGGCCGGGGAGCTGGACGACGAGAACGCCCAGCGGCGGCAGATCGAGCAGCGGCTGCTCGCGGAGGCCGAGGCGCAGTTGAAGGGCTTCGACTTCATCCACCACCGGGCCATCATACTGGCCGGGGCGGGCTGGAACCCCGGCGTGATCGGGCTGGCGGCGTCGCGGCTGGTGGAGCAGTACCACTACCCCGTCATACTGCTGTCCGACCAGGGCGACAGGCTGACCGGCTCCTGCCGGAGCATCGAGGGCGTGGACATCCACGCGGCGCTGACCGGCTGCGCGGACACGCTGATACGCTTCGGCGGGCACAGGCAGGCGGCGGGGCTGACGCTGGCCCCGGAGCGGCTTCATGAATTCATCGACGTCATGGACGCCTGGCTTCGCGCCAACGTGCCGGGGGACGCCTACGTACCGGCGCTGCCCTACGACACCGAGCTGGACTTCGAGCAGGTGACGCCGGGCCTGATCGCCGCGCTGGACGGCTTGCAGCCCACGGGCTTCGGCAATCCCGCGCCGGTGTTCCGGGGCGTGGCCGAGGTGGTGGAGGCCCGGGCCGTGGGCGCGGAGGGGGCGCACCTCAAGCTGACCCTGTCCCAGAACGGCCACCGGCTCAACGGCATCGCCTTCCGGGAGGGGCGGCGGGCCGAGGCGCTGTCGGAGGCGTCCGGCCCCGTGGACGCGCTGTTCGTGCCGAAGCTCAACGAGTACATGGGGCGGGTCTCCGCCCAGCTCGAGGTGCGGGCGCTGTCGGATGGCGACGCGAATACGCGCATCAGGTCAAAACTTGATGACGAATTGGCGCTACAATGCGATTTCTTAACAGAGATACTTTATAATAAAAAGATAGACCCCTCTGACCGGGGGGCGCTGCCCGCCATAGACCTGGACGCGCTGCGGGCGCGGTTCGGGGCGTCGCCCCAGGGCAGTCTCGTCGTGGCCGGCGACCTGGCCGCGGCGGGTCGGGTGGTGAAGGCGGTGTCCGGGACATGGACGCCGGACCTGTACTTCGGGACCCTGCCCGGGGACCCGCGGGCCTTCAACGCCGTGTGCGTGTGTCCCGTCGATGGGACGCTGCCGGCGGGGTACGGGCACGTCACCCTCTGCGGCGCGCCGTCGGCGTGGCTGCCCGAGGGCGTCGTGGCCGACCGGCTCCCGGACGACCCCGGCTGGGCCAAGTGCCTGCCCGACCTGGACGCCATGCGGATCGCCTACAAGGCGCTGCTCGGCCTGTCCCGCCGTCCGCTTCGGTTCCACACGCTTATGCAGCTGGCCCACCTGGTCGCGGCCACCGCGGGGCTGGACGAGCTGGAGGCGCTCATGTCCGTGATCGCCATCGAGCGGATGGGGCTGTTCATGATCGACATGGATGCCGCCCCGCCGCGGCTCATTCGGTCGTCGGTCAAAAGGGCCGAGCCGGAGGACTGCCCCGCCTGGCGGGCGATACAGCGGTGGCGGTCGGGGGAGCTCGACTGAACGCGCCCTGCGGGCGGCGACCTCATCCGTCACGGCCTATGGCCGTGCCACCTTCCCCTAAAGGGGAAGGCAAAACCGCCCCCAACGAGCACAAATAAAAAGGGAGGATCCGATATGTCTGAAACCGGCGTTCGTCCGTACATCAGCGTCGACGAGCTGATCGGACGCATACAGAAGTATCATCCGGACGACGATATGGATCTGGTGCGGCGGGCCTACGACTATGCCGAGCGAGCCCACGCCGACCAGGTGAGGAAATCGGGCGATCCCTATTTCAGCCACCCCTGCGCGGTGGCGGTGATCCTGACGGACCTGATGCTGGACGCCACGACCATCGCGGCGGGCCTGCTGCACGACTGCGTGGAGGACGTGGAGGGCTGCACGCTGGACATCGTGCGGGAGCAGTTCGGGGACGACGTGGCGGTGCTGGTGGACGGCGTGACCAAGCTGAGCCAGTTGAACTTCGCCAACCGCGAGGAGGCCCAGGCCGAGACCCTGCGGAAGATGTTCCTGGCGATGGCCAAGGACATCCGCGTGGTGCTCATCAAGCTGGCCGACCGGCTGCACAACATGCGGACCCTCAAGTGGCAGCGGGCCGAGCGGCAGAAGCCCATCGCCCGGGAGACGCTGGACATCTACGCGCCGCTGGCCCACCGGCTGGGCGTGTACACGGTGAAGTGGGAGCTGGAGGACCTGTCCCTGCGCTACCTGGACCCGGACGGGTACTATGAGCTGGTCAGGCTCGTGGGCATGAAGCGCGAGGAGCGGGAGCAGCTCATCGCCCAGGTGACCACCGAGCTCAAGGGCAAGCTTTCCGAGGCGGGCATCAAGTGCGAGATCGACGGGCGGCCGAAGCACTTCTATTCCATCTACAAAAAGATGAAGAGCCAGAACAAGTCCTTCGACCAGATCATGGACCTGATCGCCGTGCGTGTGCTGGTGAACACCACCGCGGACTGCTACTTCGTGCTGGGCGTGGTGCACAACCTGTGGCCCCAGGTCATGGGCCGGTTCAAGGACTACATCGCCATGCCCAAGGCCAACATGTACCAGTCCCTGCACACCACCGTGGTCAACCAGGGCCGCCCCTTCGAGGTGCAGATACGGACCTTCGAGATGCACCGCACCGCCGAGTACGGCATCGCCGCCCACTGGCGCTATAAAGAGGGCAAGGCCGCGGACGAGCTGGACAACAAGCTGTCGTGGCTTCGCCGCATACTGGACTGGCAGGGCGACGCCAAGGACCCGGGGGATTTTTCGGAGCTATTGAAGTTCGACCTGTTCGCGGACGAGGTGTTCGTGTTCACGCCGAGGGGCGACGTGGTGTCCCTGCCCAAGGGCGCGACGCCGCTGGACTTCGCCTACCGCATCCACTCCGCCGTGGGCAACCACTGCATCGGCGCGAAGGTCAACGGCCGCATCGTGCCGCTGGCCCACCAGCTCAACACCGGCGACTTCGTGGAGGTCATGACCAACGCCAACTCCCACGGGCCGTCCCGGGACTGGCTGAGTATCGTCAAGACCTCCGAGGCCAAGGCCAAGATACGCGCCTGGCTCAAGAAGGAGCACCGGGAGGACAACATCCTCCACGGCAAGGAGCTCTTGGAGCGCGAGGCCAAGCGGCTGGGGTACAGCATGTCCCAGCTGAGCAAGCAGGAGCTGGTGGAGACGCTCTACAAGCGCTACTCCGTGTCCAGCTACGACGACGTGTGCGCCATGGTGGGCTTCGGCGGGCTGAGCACCGTGCAGGTGCTGAACCGGCTGATCGACGAGTATAAAAAGACCCAGAAGATCGAGGAGCCGCCCGCGCCCGCCCCGGAGCAGAAGCACGACGAGCAGGCCCGCAAGCCCCGGTCCAGCGCCTCCAACGGCGTCATCGTCAAGGGCGAGAGCGGCATGCTGGTGCGCTTCGCCAAGTGCTGCTCGCCGCTGCCGGGGGACCGCATCATCGGCTACATCACCCGCGGGCGCGGCGTGTCCGTGCACCGGGCGGACTGCGTCAGCCTCAAGGACCCCAGCGTGGAGAAGGATCGGCTCATCGAGGTCGAGTGGGAGAACCAGGCCGAGAGCGGCACCTACGACGCGGACATCCGCATCATCTGCTACAACCGCACCGGCCTGCTGGCCGAGCTGTCCGTGCTGTTCGCCACCATGGAGGTGCCCGTCAGCGCCATCTCCGCCCATACCCTCAAGGACAATACCTTCATCTTCAATATCTCGCTGGTCATCAAGAATACCCAGCAGCTCAATAAGATCATGCGGGAGCTGAATAAGTGGCCCGACATCATCGAGGTGAGCAGGGTTTCCGGATAGACCCATAGGCATACAGGAGGAGAACGACATGCGTTGCGTGATACAGCGGGTGACCCGGGCGTCGGTGGACGTGGCGGGGGAGACCGTGGGCAGCATCGGCGCGGGCTTCATGGTGCTGCTCGGCGCGGAGAACGGTGACGGCGAGGCCGACGCGAAGTACTGCGCGGAGAAGATCGCGGGGCTTCGGGTGTTCGAGGACGCCGCGGGGAAGCTGAACCTGGCGCTCAAGGACGTGGGCGGCGACGTGCTGCTGGTGAGCCAGTTCACGCTGCTGGCCGACGCCCGCCACGGCCGCAGGCCCGACTTCTTACAGGCCGCCCGGCCCGAGGTGGCGGAGCCGCTGTGCGAGCGGGTGAAGGCCATGCTGGAGGAGAAGGGGCTGCGCGTGGAGACCGGCCGCTTCCGCACGGACATGCAGGTGTCCCTCGTCAACGACGGGCCGGTGACCATACTGCTGGACAGCAGGAAAAATTTCTGACCGATCACACCCTGAAACATGGAGGGCACTCATGTCCATCGAGATCAAGACCGTTCGCTGCGGCGACATCATGGAGAACGCCTATCTGGTCGCGCTGGAGGGGCGGGACGACTGCGCGCTGATCGACCCCGGCGACGACGCGGCGAAGCTCAAGCGGGCGCTGGGCGACCGGCGGCTCTCGGCGATGCTTTTGACCCACGGCCACTTCGACCACATCCTGGGCGCGGGGGCGCTGACGGAGGCCACCGGCGCGCCGCTGTACGTGGCCGAGGCCGACGCGGAGATGCTGAACGACCCCGCGCTGAACGGGCTTGAAAGCCTGATCGGGGGAAGCGACATGCCCGGGCCGAGGCTCGCGGCGCGTGTGTACGACGAGGAAGTGTCCGTGGCGGGCATGGCGTTCGAGGTCATCCCCACCCCCGGCCACTCGAAGGGGTCGGTGTGCCTGTACCTGCCGGACGAGGGCGTATTGTTCTCCGGGGACACGCTGTTCCGGGCGGGCTTCGGGCGGATGGACCTGTACGGGGGAAGCCCCATGCAGATGCGGGATTCCTTGAAGCGGCTGTTCACGCTGCCGCCGGAGACCCGGGTCTATCCCGGCCACGGCGAGCCCACCACCATCGGCGAGGAAAGGAGCCGCTACCGCCTATGATCCGCATCATCACGGACGCGCCGGAGTTCTTCTCCGACCTGGGCGACGTGCTGCGGCTGTTCTACGGAGACGTGCAGATCAGCCTGACCGACGGGGACGCGGTGTTCGAGCACCGCTTCACCGACGCGGGCGGCGCGTGGACGGACACCTGGCGCTCGGGCGGCGTCGAGGAGGCGCTGACCCAGCCTGCGTTTACCGGCACGCCGGTGGAGGTCAAGCGGCTTCGCCAGCGGCAGGTGAAGCTGGCGCTGTACAATTTACTCAAGCGCCTCGGTGGTATAAAGCCGCCCTGGGGCAGCCTGACGGGCATACGCCCCACGCGGCTGCTGTACGAGGCGATGGAGGCCGGCATGGACCTGGACGCGGCGGTCGAGCACGTGCAGGCGGCCTACGACGTGTCCCCCGACCGGGCGGCGCTGCTTAAAGAGATCGCGCTGATGCAGGACGGCATCCGCGAGGCGCGGCCCGACCAGTTCGACCTGTACATCGGCATACCGTTCTGCCGGACCCGCTGCTCCTACTGCTCCTTCTCGTCGGGGGAGCTGGGCGACGGCAGCCGGGTCGGGCCCTACGTGGACGCGCTGCTTAAAGAGATCGCGCTGTGCCGGGACATGATGGCCGAGGCCGGCATGACCCTGCGGGCGGGCTACGTGGGCGGCGGCACGCCCACGGCCATCCCCTGCGCGGATCTGGAGCGCATCCTCGCCGCGGCGCAGGAAGCGTTCCCCACCGCCGTGGAGTGGACGGTGGAGGCCGGCCGGCCCGACACCATCGACGCGGAGAAATTGAGGATGCTCAAGGGCCGCGGCATCGGGCGCATCTCCGTCAACCCCCAGACCTTCTCGGACGAGACATTAAAGCGCATCGGCCGCGCCCACACCGGGGCGGACACCATCGCGGCCTACGAGCTGGCCCGGTCGCTGAGCTTCGACGACATCAACATGGACGTCATCGCCGCGCTGCCGGGGGAGACGGTGGCGGATTTCGCCCACACCCTGGACGTGATCGAGGGGCTGGCCCCGGACAGCGTGACCGTCCATTCGCTGGCCATCAAGCGCTCCTCCCGGCTCCACGAGCAGCTCACCGTCTCCGGCGGGCACACCCAGACCCACGCCGAGGGCGCGGCGGAGATGATCGCCGAGGCGCGGCGGCGGCTGACCACGGGCGGGTACAGGCCGTACTACCTGTACCGTCAGAAGTACATGGCCGGGAACCTCGAGAACGTGGGCTATGCCAGGCCCGGCAAGGCGTGTCTCTACAACATCGGCAACATGGAGGAGACCGTCAGCGTGCTGGCGCTGGGCGCGGGGGCCATATCGAAGTGGCTGTTCGACCGGGCGCTCCGTATTGAGAGGGCTCCCAACGTGCGCAACATCGACGAGTACATCGCCCGCACGGACGAGATGGTGAAGCGGAAGCGGGACGTGATCTTCCAGACGGGGGTGAGGGGCGGATGAGGCAGCTTGCGACGCTCGCGGCGCTTATAGCGCTGGCGCTGCTGCTGGCCGGGTGCGGGCGGCAGAAGAACCCCTACCAGGACGTGGAGGAGAACCCCATCGCCACCATCACCATGGCCGACGGCGGGCAGATGAAGTTCGAGCTGTACCCGCAGATCGCGCCGAACACGGTGGCGAACTTCGTGAAGCTGGCCAACAACGGCTTCTACGACGGGCTGGAGGTCTACCGGGTGGTGTCCAACGTGCTGATCCAGACCGGCGACCCCGAGAACGACGGCACCGGCGACCCCGGCTACTACATCAAGGGCGAGTTTTCGGAGAACGGCTGGGAGAACGGCCTGTCCCACATGCGGGGCACCATCTCCATGGCCCGCAAGAGCAAGTACGACACCGCGGGCAGCCAGTTTTTCATCATGGAGGGCAGCTATCCCGAGTACGACGGCCTGTACGCCGCCTTCGGGCGCATCCTCGACGACGAGAGCCTGGCCGTGCTGGACGACATCGGCTCCCGGCCAGTGGACGGCAGCTATGTGCCGCTGGACAAGATCGTCGTGCGGCGCATCAGGGTCAAGACCTTCGACGTGGACTATGAGCCCAAGACGCTGGACAAGGCGGCGGTGGACAACAAGGAGGACAAGAAGAAATGAAAAAAGTCATCATACTGGCGCTCGCGCTGATGCTGGCGCTCACCGCGCTGGCGGCGGAAAATCCCGTGGCGACGCTGACGATGGAGAACGGCGGGGTGGTGGAGATCGAGCTTTACCCCGACGTGGCCCCGAACACCGCGGCCAACTTCATCGAGCTGGCCAACGCCGGGTTCTACGACGGCTTGATCTTCCATCGGGTCATCGCGGGCTTCATGATCCAGGGCGGCGACCCC
>JAFUWR010000109.1 GCA_017471125.1 Clostridia bacterium
ATATCTGGTAGCGTGGCTGCTGTATCTGATTGGGCTTCGGGGGCCTGGGACACCATAAGCGGTGCCCTGTCCAGCGCCGCCAGCACGATCAGCGGGTGGTTCTCCGGCATTGACATTTCCGGCAGCGTCAGCGCCGTCAGCGATTGGGCATCCGGGGCTTGGGACACCATATCCGGGGCCTTGAGCAGCGCGGCGTCTACGATCTCTGGTTGGTTCAGTGGTATCGACGTCTCCGCGAGTGTGGCCGCCGTTTCGGATTGGGCCTCCGGTGCGTGGGACACTATCAGCGGCGCTCTCAGCAGCGCGGCTTCGACCATATCCGGCTGGTTCTCCGGAATCGACATTTCGGGCAGTGTGTCGGCGGTCTCTGATTGGGCTGCCGGTGCATGGAGCACGATTGAAGGGGCGCTCGGCAGTGCCGCTTCGACGATTGCCGGATGGTTCAGTGGAATAGACGTTTCTGCCAGCGTCTCCGCTGTGTCCGATTGGGCCAGCGGTGCCTGGGACACGATCACCGGGGCACTCGGCAACGCCGCCAGCGGGATCGTGGGATTCTTCAGCGGGATTGATGTCTCCAGCGCTGTCTCTGGCGTGTCCGATTGGGCAGCCGGGGCGTGGAGCACAATCACCAGCACCTTCTCCGGCGTGACTGACTGGTTCTCCACGACCTTCTCCGGCGTGGGCGACACCATTCAAAGCGCCATCGGCGACGTGGCCAGCTTCGCGTCCTCCACCTGGGAAAGCGTCAAGTCCGCAGCGTCCTCCGTCGGCGGCTGGTTTGCCGGCCTGTTCGGTTGGGGCTCCGAAGACGACAGCGCGGCTTCCGAGATGGAATCCAACGCGGACGCCGCCGGCGCTGCCGAAAAGCAAGCCCTGATCTCAGCATTTGAAGGCGCCGACTCCGAAGTAGCGGCGATCTTCGCCAACATGGTCACGCTGTCCGATGCGTCATTCCAACTCCTGTCCATGAGTGCTGAGGCAGCATTTACCGCCATCAGCGCAGCAGCCGAGGCCATGTCCTCGGGCGTGAGTGGCAGCCTGGAGACGACGGGATCCGCTGCGACATCTACAAGTTCCACCTGGTCGAGCGAAATGTCTGCAATGAGCTCGTCCACCAGCGCAGCAGCTTCGGCACTGTCCTCCGCTTTCAATCGTGTTGTAAGCGCCGCCAAGACGATGGCGACCAACGTGGTCAGCTCCATCAAGTCGCTGCCTGCCTCCGTGAAGTCCGTCTTTTCTTCGCTGGCCAGCAGCATGACGTCTACTTTCTCGTCCGCAGCTTCCAGTGTGAAGTCGCAGATCGAAAGCATCAAGTCGGCCATCAAGTCGATTCCCACCAGCGTCAAGGTGAAAGTCACGGCAGAAAAGGCGTTCAGCATGGGCGGTATGGTAGAGCACGAAACTCAAGCGACCATCGGTGAGGATGGCCGTGAGTACGTCATCCCCGTCACCAAGCCCGGACGCGCGATCAACCTGCTCAAACAGGCGGCCCACGACCTGGGCATGAATGTACAGAGTACCGAAGAGGCGGCCAAGTCGCTGGGCGGCAGTCCCACGGCGAATGTGACCCCCGGCTACGCGCAGTCCGGCACGACCAACAACACCAACGTGACCAACAACAAGTCCGTCAATGCTCCCGCCACCATCAACGTGTATGGCTCCGACGCGAAGCAGACGGCGGCGCTTGTGAAGCGGAACCAGGAGCAGCTGCTCCTGAGAAATATTAAATCGGCGCTTGCGTAGCGCGGCAGGGCGCGGTATAATGGACGGGAACACTTTGAAACGGAGGGAATTCCATGAAAAAGATTCTTGTCCTTGTACTGGCTGCCCTGCTTGCGTTCTGCGGCGTTGCAATGGCTGAAATGGACTATTCGGCCATGTCTGACGATGAACTCCATGCTACAATCAATGGCGCGCGTAACGAGCTTGTACGGCGCGAATTGATCGCAGCAGAAGACGCGGTCATTGTCGATCAGGACGGTGTCCAGATGTACATGACCGGCAACAATGAAGTGAATGTCCTCGACAATGGCGACGCCTGGCTTTACATTGAGTTTGTCGTCGTGAACGACGCCGACACTTCAATCAATCTGCTTGTGGAACAGTCCACCGTCAATGGCTGGGATGTTCACGGCGATGGGATGGGTGCAACGTCTGCAGGTGCAAAGCAGAAGGTCCGCATGAGGATGAAGGTTTCCGATGGCGAAGTCACCAGTTTGGAGGAGATCGAGGATATCGTGGTGGCCTATACGCTGTTCGATTCTGATAACTCCAAGACCATTGGCAAGACTGAGCCCGTAACCATCCATTTCAACGTCGATTGACCAACCGACCCCCAGGCGCTTCCCGTTCTTCGGGAGGCGCTTTTTTCATGCCCATTTTACGCGGAAGGAGGCGTGAATCATGGCAACCGTGAAGACGATGATTAACAGCCCGACCTATGGGAAGTTCTATTTCGACGCCGTGTTCTCCACCGAGCACTCGGCCAACGTCACCGTGACGGAACATCCGGTCCAGGTCGGCGCTCCGATCAGCGATCACGCCTATCAGGAGCCAGACGAGGTGACCATGGAGATCGGGATGTCCGACGCCATGGTCGGCGTCAGCAGCGACCACTCCGTGAATGCCTTTAGCACGCTGCGACAGATCATGGTCAAGCGTGAGCCCGTGAAGCTGGTGACGCGGTTGAAGACCTATTCGAACATGGTGCTGACGTCCATCTCCGCGCCGGACGACCAGTCCACCATGTACGGCTTGAGGGCGACGGTCATGTTCCGGAGCGTGAACATCGTCACCGTATCCGTCATCAAGGTACAGCAGACGGTCAGCGCGTCGAAGCCCAGCAGCTCGTCCTCCAGTAAGAAGTCCAGCTCTTCCAGCAAGAAGAAATCCACCAAGACCAAGTCCACCAAGAAGACCACCAAGAGCACCGGGACGAAGGGCAAGAAAACCTCCGTCCTGAAGAAGATCGCCAAGAAGGTCACCAAGTAAGGAGGCGACGCGCATGGCCTGGAACGATATTCCGATTGACCCCGGAGAGGACCAGCAGTTCAACATCACCGTTGAAGTCGGCGAGGAAAACGTGTCGTTGATCCTGCATCTGAGCTACAACACCGAGGGCGACTTCTGGCGCATGGACGTCACCAGTGGCGATACCGAGGAAATGCTGATCTCCGGCGTCCCGCTGCTGACGGGCGAATTCCCCGCCGCGGACATCCTGGAGCAGTTTGAATACATCGGCATCGGCTCGGCCATCGTGTTGAAGATGACCGACGACGCTGCTGGCGACTTCCCGAACCTGGAGAATATCGACACGGACTACGTGCTGTTCTGGGGGAAGGAGGAGGAGGGATGAGCACCAATACCGGCTACAGTCAGTATTTGCGCAAATACCGTGTGATGGTCACCGCCAAGATCAAGAAGACCACCAACAAGGTCGTCAGATCGTCCCAGACCACGCCCGCGGTTCCGGCTACGCCCTCCACGACCATCTACACGGCGAAGGCCAAGAAGAAGCTGGCGATGCGCGCCGGCCCCGGTTCCAAGTACAAGTCCTACGGCTCCTTGAAGAAGGGGACGGCCATCGAGCTCTTGACCAAGAGCGGAAAGTGGTACAAGGCGAGGAACTCCAAGGGCAAGGACGGCATCGTCTACGTCTATTCCAAGTACGTCAAGGTCACGGGAACCAAGAAGATCGGCGGCACGGCGGCAAAGGCCGCCACCGAATCCGTGGTCACCGAGACCGTGGACACCTGGGGCAACGCCCTGGACGTGTCCGATCTGCGCTGTGTGTTCCTGTGTGAAAAGTCCCTCAACGACACCCCGAACTATTCCCAGATCACGATCTACAACCTGAACCAGCAGACCATTTCCAGCATCAAGGCCGGAGACAAGGTCGTGCTGGAGGCCGGCTATGAGGGCGGCAACTACGGCATGATCTTCACCGGGGACATTGTGCAGCCGATGGTCCATCGGGAGAGCAGCACCGACATCGCCCTCACCCTGATCGTGCAGGACGGCGACGTGTACCTCAACAGCGCGTTCACCGCGCAGACGCTTTCCAAGGCCTCCACCCAGGGCGACGTGATCACGGCCTGCATGACCGAGGACGTGGCCAGGGGCGCGATCACGGGCGACCTGCCCAAGACCAAGATGGTCCGGGGCAAGGTGCTGTTCGGGAAGTCGGCCAAGTACCTGAAGAAGGTGGCGGCCAACAGCAACGGGCAGTTCTACATCGAGGACGGCAAGGTGAACATCGTCGCCGCCAAGGATTACTCCTCCAGCCAGGCCGTGGAGCTGAACCCCATGACCGGTCTGATCGGGATGCCGGAGCAGACCGACGACGGCGTGAAGGGCCAATGCCTGATCAATCCCTCGATCAAGCTGAACACGCTGATCTACATCAACTCCAAACTGGTGACGCAGAAGCAGGTGGCCGAGGGCGAAACGAAGTACACCGCCGTCAATGCCGACGGCGTATACCGCATCATCAAGCTGACCGTCGAGGGAGACACCCACGGCGACACCTGGTATATGACCTTCGAGGCAATCACCCAGTCCGGCACGAAGCCGACGGGCATGAGCTCCGGAGAATCCAATCCGTGGAGGTGAGAATATGAGGACGGCAGACGAAAGAACCGCCGACATGAGCAGCATTTTGAACGCCATGGGCGATTCTGTGCTGTTTGACGTGCGCGTGGCCATGCCGGGGATTGTGGAGGCCTGGGACGCCGAGCAGCAGACCGTGGACGTGCGCCTGGCCATCCGCGAGAAGGTGTCCAATGGCGGCAGCGAGAGCGAGACGGAAATCCCCCTGCTGGTGGATGTCCCCGTGATCATGCCCCGCGCCGGCGGCTACGTGCTGGGCTTCTCTCCCTGCGTGGGCGACGAGTGCCTGGTCGTGTTCGCCGACTGCTGCATCGATTCCTGGTGGCAATCCGGCGGCGTACAGTCCCAGGCCGACGGCCGACGGCATGACCTGTCCGACGGCTTCGCCATCCTGGGCTGCTGGTCGCAGCAGAACAAGCCGGAGCTGCCGGAGGACGGCGTGTGCCTCCAGAACGACGAGGGCACGGCTGGAATCAGCATCATCGACAACGTGGTGAACATCTTCGGGACGGTGCATATCAACGGCAAGTCCTACAGCAGCCACAAGCACTCCGGCGTCACCACCGGCTCCGGCAAGACGGGAGGGGTGACATCGTAATGATTGCCCAGTATGAAACCCAGCTCCGATACCGGAAGGTGGACGAGAACGGCGACATGGTGTTTGGCAGCACCGGCGATTCCGGATTCCTGGAAAGCGCCGACGCCATAGCCCAGGTGCTCAAGACGCGCCTCGCCGCCTGTGAGGACGAATGGTGGGAGGAAGACCCCGGCGCCCTGCCCTGGTACACGGACATTCTCGGCTCCATGGTCACCCAGGGGCGCGTGGAGGAGATCGACCTGATGGTCATTGACCGGATCATGGACACCGTCGGCGTCAACTCCGTCTCGAACATCGAATCCGGCGTCGAAGGGCGACACTATCACTTCACCTGCACGGTCCAGACCGTATATGGTGATGTACCTGTGGAGGTGGAAGTATGAGCTACTTTGCCCCGTATGTCGATGAAAGCGGCCTGCACTTCCCGACATACAACGACATTCTGGAGGATCTGATCGAGGATATGCAGACCATCTACGGCAGCGGCATCTACCTCGGCAACGATTCCCAGGACTATCAGATGCTCTCCAAGTTCGCGGAGAAAATCTACGACACCTACCAGGCGTTGGAGATCGCCTACAACGCCCACAGCCCCGTGACAGCCATCGGCACGGGGCTTGATTATATCGTGGCGATCAACGGCATCAAGCGCAAGGTGGGCACGAACTCCACCGCGACGCTGACGCTGACCGGCACCCCGCACACCACGATCACCGGCGGCTCGGCTGCTGACGACAACGGCAACATCTGGCTGCTGCCGGATGAAGTGGTGCTGGATGACAACGGCGTGGCCTCTGTGCCCGCTATCTGCCAGTATGCCGGAACGGTCACAGCCCTGGCCAATACCATCACGCGGATTATGACGCCGACCCAGGGCTGGGAGAGCGTTACCAACCCGGAGGATTCCACCACCGGCACCGCCGTGGAGGTTGACAGCCAGCTCCGCGCCCGCCGCGCGGAAAGCGTCGCCTCTCCCTCGCAGTCCATGCTGCTGGGGATGAAGGGCGCCATTGAGGCCCTGGAGGACGTGAAGCGCGTGGCCGTCTATGAGAACGACACCGGCACCACTGACGCCAACGGCATCCCCGCCCATAGCATCTGCGCGGTGGTGGAGAGCGGGGACGATGAAGAGATCGCCAACACGATCCTGATTCGCAAGGGCGTCGGCTGCGGCACCTATGGCAACCACACCGAGCAGATCATCGACGACTACGGCCAGACCTACGACATCAAGTTCTCCCGCGTCCAGTACGTGGACATCGACATCGAGGTGAACATCTCCCGGCGCAGCGGCTACAGCGCCTCCACGCCGGACGAGATCGCGGCGGCCATCGTGACGTATCTGGAGGATTTCAGCATCGGCACTGACCTGACGACCTCGATCATCTGGATGGTGTCCCAGCAGGTCAACGCAGACTTCCGGACGCCGACCTTCTCCATCACTTCGGTGCGGGCGGCCCGGCATGGCCAGACCAAGAGCACGAACGACGTGGTGATCGGCTACGACGAGGTGGCCCGCGGCAGCCTGGCCAACATCGTCGTCAATGTGACGTAAAGGAGGGATTCGGATGGCAGACGTTGATATCCAGCGATACCTGGACGACATCGAATCCCAGCACGCCACCAAGCCCAAGTACATGGCCCATGTGACGGCGCTGCTGGAGAAGGTAGACGACGTCACCCGCGTCATCAAGGATATGCCCAGGGCATTCTACGTCCGCGAGGCCGTAGGCGCCCAGCTCGATGTGGACGGCCTGATCGTCGGCGTGGATCGCCGGTTCCCGCCCGTCAGCATACCGGGCATGCCCCCGCTGCTGGATGATGACACCTTCCGCAAGGTCACGCTGGCCCGCATCGTTCAGAACGGATGGGACGGCACCAACGAGCGCTTCAAGGAAATGTGGGACGCCACGGTGGGCGGTGAGCTGGACGCCGTGTACCGCGACAACCAGGACATGAGCATGGACATTCACATCACCGGCTACACCGAGCCGACGATGATCGAAATGATCCTGCGCGGCTACATCGTCCCGAAGCCGGGCGGCGTTGGCCTGAACGTGGAGCTGACAGATGACGCGGTGATGGAGGGCGGCACCATGAACGCCGACACCGACATGATCGCGGATTCCGCGAAAATCGGCGTGAACAACCACCTGGACACCGAAAGCGAGGCCGTTCCTTCGATTTTCGCCAGCTCCAGGCCCTCTTCCAGCTCTTCCAAGCTGGGCATCCATTGCCACATTGACGTGGACACGGAAGCCCTGGAATCGATGCTTACGGGGTGCTGCGCGTCCGCGAACTCGGCGCACATCGTCATTCCGTTGCATAACCCCGATGAACAGTCCGACACGGACACCGTGAGCTATGGCGCCCGCGCCTACGCGAACAGCAGCCGCGTCGCTGTTGCAACCAACTGAAAGGAGTTGAACCCACTATGGCCAATGTAATGGAGGCTTACCTGACCAATGCCGGCATGACCGTGTTGAACAAGGTGCTGGCCTCGCAGGGGGCGCTGAACTTCGTCAAGGCCGAGGTCGGCAGCGGCAAGGTCACGGGCGAGGCGGCCTGTCGCGCCCGCACTTCGCTGGCCAACAAGACCGGCGAGGCGACCTTCGTCCGGGCGGCTGTGAAGGGCGGCCAGGCGACGATCAGCGTGATCTATCAGAACGAGGGGCTGACCACCGGCTTCTTCGTGAACGAGATCGGCCTGTACGTCACCGACCCCGACACCGGCGCGGCGGTGCTGTACTGCTACGTCACCTTCGGCGACTATCCCGACTGGATCGCGCCGGAATCCTCCGCGACCTACACCCGCACCTACGACATCATCACGATTGTGTCCAACGTGACCAGCGTGACCGTCGTCACTTCCCCGTCCACCGTAGTCTCCATGGAGGACTTCAACAACGTGATCGCGCCCGAATGGGTGCAGTCGGCCAGGTACTACCGCGGCGACTTCGTGCTGAAAAGCGGCGTCCTCTACCGTTGCAACACGAACATTGCCACGCCCGAAGCCTGGAACGCCGACCATTGGGACCGCCATGACGTCGGCTACTACCTGTCCCGCGCTGACGAGATCAACAGCAAGCCCCGCTTCGGTGTGCGCGGTGTGGGCCTGTCCGGCGCGGCGCTGACCCGCCTGTGGGATTCCATCGGCAAGACCGCCACGCCGAGCACCGACACGGTGCAGGGCAGCTCCGACTTCGACGGCTACGCACCCTTCAACCGCCGGAAGTGCGTCGGCACCTGGGCCGCCGGCAACGGCAAGGCCGTGTTCACCGTCAACGCCTACGAGGGCGACGCCGACTACGCCGAGGACGGCAGCATGGGCGACTACGTGGCCGTGGACGTGACGCCCTTCTACTACATCGAGGACGGCGACATCATCGGCGTGTCCGAGCAGCAGTTCCCCGGCTGGTCCATCCACCCGGTCTGCGTGGACTACGACGGCAACATCAGGCCGCACACCTACCTGCCGGTCTATGCCCTGGGCAAGAAGAACAGCAAGGCCGTCTCGCTGCCTGGCTTGCAGAACGAGTACGGTGATTATGTTACCCTGTGGAATTCTGTGAGGACCTACACCACCGAAGCCGCTGCCGCCTTCGCCATGCTGGAGCCCTCCGCGGTGGACCACTACGAATGGCTGCTGCAAACCATCGAGTTTGCCACGCAGAATATGCAGAGCATCATGGCCGGTGCGACCAGCATGCGCTACGATGGCAGCGACGTGATCCTGGCCAAGCCCGGCGCCAACAAGATCGTCGTGTCTGCTACCGCCGGCGCGGCGCTCGTCGTTGGCCAGACCATCCTGATCAACGCCGCGCACGACGCGACGACGGCGATCACCAACTTCAACTGCATCACGGCTCTGGACAGGTGCGATCTGAACGGTACGCCCGACAGCAACGGCGAGTATTTCCTCGTCACCTATGACGGGACGGACCGCAGCAGCTCCATCACGATCAACTCCACCAAGATCGGCTCCCGCCCGTGGATCACCGGCGCAACTGCCGGTTATGCTCCTGGCGTTGACGCGGTGCTGGGGCACACCGGCAGCCCCGTGAGCAACAACAACGGCAAGTACCCGTTCCGGTATCGCTGGCGCGAGAACACCTACGGCAACCAGAACATGACGGCCCACGACCTGGCCGACATCCGCGTCGCCGAGGGTGACGAGCAGTATCACCTGGATTGGTACTACAACAGGGATCCGCGCATCGTGAGTACGCCCGCCAACTTCACCAAGGCCATCCTGGAAGACCCCACCAAG
>JAFUWR010000110.1 GCA_017471125.1 Clostridia bacterium
CGCCGCCCCGGCCATGCCGAAGGACCCGGCCACGATCAGCAGGTGGCCCGCGTCGCCCTTGTGGAAGTTCCGGGGCCGCGGGGGGAGCGCCGCCCGGACCTCCGTTTCGTCCGCCAGCGCGGGACTGCCGTCGGGATAGTACGAGGCCGGTATGCCGATGTCCACGGGCACGACCTCGCCCGCCGCGTCCAGCCCGTCGTTCAGGTAGCACCCGGGCTTGGCGTACTGGAAGGTCACGGTCAGGTCAGCCCTGATGCAGGGCGCGTAGGCCCTGCCGGTCGCGCCGTTCAGCCCGGACGGGATGTCCACGGCCACCACGACGCTGCCCGATTCGTAATCAGCGTTCATGCGGTCGATCAGCGCTGCCGCCGCGCCGGACGGGGCCCGGGACAGGCCCGTGCCGTAGAGGGCGTCCACCCATATGTCGGGACGATCATCTAAGCCCTCCCCCACGCCGGCCTCCTTTGCGCGGCGCAGGTTCTCGGCGGCGTCGAGCGACGTGGGCGGCTTGGCCGAAACGACGAAGGCCCGCCCGCCCGCCTTGCGATACATCCGGGCGCAGGCGTAGCCGTCCCCGCCGTTTCCGCCGGGCCCGCAGGCGAAGCCCACCGACTTGTCCGCGCCGTACCGCGAGAGCAGCACGCCGCACAGCGCACGGGCGGCGGTCTCCATCAGGTCGATGGACCTGACCCCCGTCTCCGCGAAGAAGCGCCGCTCCATCTCCCGCATGGCGTCGGGGGCGATCAGTGGTGTCATGGTTCAGTCTCCTTCCAGTATCGCCACGGCCGCGGCCATGCCGGACTCGTGGGTGATGCTGATGTGCAGCCTGCCGCCGCGGGCCAGCGCCGCCGCGCGGTTGTGGAGGGTGCAGGTGGGCCGGCCCTTTTCGTCGGGCAGCACCTCGATGTCCGCGGGGCCGAAGCCGTCGAAGCCCGTACCCAGCGCCTTGGCGACCGCCTCCTTGGCCGCGAACAGCCCCGCGGCGATCTCCCCGCGCCGGTGCTCGGTCGCCGCCTCGATGCGCAGGCGCTCCGCGGGCGTGTACACCCGCTCCAGGAACCGCGCCCGCCCGATGGCCCGCGCCATGCGGTCGATGGCGCAGAGGTCGATGCCCGTGCCCAGTATCATCGCGCCGCCTCCCGGTAAAGTTCAGGTTTCAAATGTGGCGATTTTTTTAATATTATAGCACACCTTCCCCGTTTTGCACAGATTTTCTTGTAAAACGGCGAAATAAAATGTATACTTATGTTGGATATATTTGAGCTCAAGGAGAAATGGTATTATGCAGGTGACACAGCGCTTTGCGCAGCTGCTGACGAAAAACGTGGGCAAGGTGATCGTGGGCAAGGAGGACGCGGTGGAGCTGATGATGATCGCGCTCCTGTGCCGGGGCCACGTGCTGATCGAGGACGTGCCCGGCGTGGGCAAGACCACGCTGGCCAGCGCCCTGGCCCGGTCGCTGGACTGCTCCTTCAAGCGTATACAGTTTACCCCGGACATCACGCCGTCGGACATCACGGGCTTCTCCATCGCCAACTTCAAGACTGGCGAATTGGAGTACCGCCCGGGCATGATCATGAGCCAGATCGTGCTGGCCGACGAGATCAACCGCACCTCCCCCAAGACCCAGTCGTCGCTCCTGGAGGTCATGGAGGAGGGGCAGGTGTCCGTGGACGGCGTGACCTACGCCATGCCAGAGCCCTTCATCGTGCTGGCGACCCAGAACCCGGTGGACTTCGTGGGCACCTATCCGCTGCCCGAGGCCCAGCTCGACCGCTTCTTCATGCGCATCTCCATCGGCTATCCCACCGCCGAGGAGGAGGCCGACATCCTGGAGCGCTACACCGGCTCCGCCCGGCCCATGGAGGAATTGAAGCCCATCTGCGCAAGCCAGGACATCATACGCCTCCAGCAGGAGGTCGAAAAGGTCTACGCCGCCAAGGAGATCAGGGTCTACGTGTCCAACATCGCCGCCGCGTCGCGCCGGAGCGGGGCCTTGCAGCTCGGCATCTCCACCCGCGCGGCCATATCGCTGGTCCGCGCCGCCCAGGCCAACGCGCTGCTGGACGGGCGGGACTACGTGCGGCCCGAGGACGTTCAGAAGCTGGCCGAGCCCGTGCTCACCCACCGGCTGGTGCTCTCCCCCGAGGCCCGCATGCGCAACATGACCGCCCAGCGGGTGCTCAACAACGTCATGGGCGCCGTGCAGGTGCCGGTCAAGGCCCGGTAATGGAGTTTTTGTGATGAACATATTGAACGCCCGCCGGGTGGGGTACGCCCTGTGCATGGCCGCGCTGCTGGCGGCAGGTCTGTCCACGGGGACGCGGCTCTACTACCTGCTGTTCTTCATGCTGATGATGATGCTCCTGCTGGGGGCGCTGTCGGCGGCGTGGACGCTGTGGTCGGTGCGATTCGACCTAAAGGGCGTCCGGGCGCGGGTGACCCGCGGCGACAGCCTGATGACGGTGTTCACCGTCCGGCACACGTCGCTTCTGCCCGTGTCGGCCATACGGGTGCAGCTGAGCGTGCCGTCGGGCTACGCCGCCAGCCAGGAGGTCAACGTCACCGCGCCGCCCTTCGCGTCCCGGACGTTTCGGCAGGTCATCCCCTGCCCCCACCGCGGCGTGTACGAGGCCGGGGTGACGCGCGTCAGCGTGTCCGACGTGTTCGGCATGGTGACGCTGTCCCGCAAGCCGAATTTGAAGCTCGTGCGGATGGAGGTCAAGCCCCGGGTCACCGACATCGCGCCGATGCTCCTAAAGAACGTGGACATGGGGCCGGAGTTTAGGTCCGCCGCCTCCGAGGACAACGCCTCCCCCTCCGACGTGCGCAAGTGGCAGGACGGGGACGAATTGAAGAAGATCCACTGGAAGCTCTCGCTGCGCAAGCGGGAGCTGATGGTGCGCACCTACGAGGAGAGCGCCCGGCCCGACACGCTGGTCATCCCGGACCTCCAGCAGGTGACGCAGCTCAAGGACCAGCAGCTCACCGTGGAGGACTGCGTGTGCGAGGCGAGCCTGAACGCCGTGAAGGCGCAGTTGGAGGCGGGCTACCCCGTGCGCATGCCGCTGACCAACGCCCGCCCTGCGGAGCTGACCGGCCAGACCCCCGTGGACTTCCCGGCCTTCGTGGACGCGATGGTCAAGGTGCCCTTCGACAGTCCCTACGACTACGAGCGCGTGATCCTGCTGATGCAGGCGCGCTTGCAGCGCACGGGCGGCGCGGTGCTGGTGACGGCGCGGCTGACCACCCGCATCGCGGACATGGTGCTGCGCATGCAGACCTCCGGCATCACCACGCGGCTCATATGGGTATCCGACGACGCCCGGGACGAGACGCTGACCATGCTGGAGCGCCTGCGGATGGGCGGCGTGGAGGTGGAACAGCTCGACCCCTGGACCTTCGACCGGCCCGCGCAGACGCGCTCCGCCGAGAATGATTTTGACGACGACTACGATTGATGTATGAACGATAACAAGACCCAACGCATCCTGACGGCCTACCTGCTGGCCGTGGCCTTCGCGGGCAGCGGCTTCACCACGGTGGGCACGGCGCTGAACGTCTCCGCCGGCCTGCCGGTGTGGATCGCCGCGGCGCTGACGTGCGTCGCCTGCGCGATGATGGCCCTGTCCACGCCGACGGCCATCGTCGGGAGCCTCGCCCTGGCCCTGGGCGCGGGCGGCATGGCGCTGTCCCACGCGGAGGACCTGCAGGCCATACCGATATTCATCGCCGCCTGGCAGGGGCAGCAGGCCGACGCCGCGCTGGTCATGAACGGCATCCGCGCCGCGCTGGTTTGCGCCGCGGTGGCCTTCGGGATGCTGTACTTCCTTCTTTTGTATAAGCACGGCTTCACCGGCCTCGCGATCATGCTGCTGGCCGCCACGCTGGTGTTCAGCCACGGCATGTCCCGCACCGCGTCCATCCCCGCCGCCGTGCCGGGGCTGATCGCCGGGGCGATGGCCTTCGCGCTGGCCGACGGCGTGCAGCGGGACGGGCTGGCACTGCGGGTGCTGATCCCGTCGGCGCTGGCGGTGGCACTGGCGCTGATGGTGTCCCCCGTCGGCCGCGTCACCTGGCAGCCCATGGAGGACCTGGCGAACCGGGTGCGCAACGTGTTCGAGCAGTACTTCAACTTCACCCACGAGCGCATCGCCTACTCCATCAGCGAGGAGGGCTACAACCACGGCGGCGAGGTCAACGGCCAGCCCGTGGCGATGCTGGGCGGGCCCGCCAACCCCGACCCCGCGCCCGTGATGCGGGTGACCGCCGACGGCGAGCTGCTGCTGCGCGGCACCATAAGAAGCACCTACACCGGCTACTCCTGGGTGGACGTGACGCCCAAGAGCCGCTACCTCTACTACGACCTGACCCACCGCAACGTGCGCGACCGGGTGTTCAACCTGAACTTCGGCACCGACAGCGGCTTTTCCACCGTCACCGGCGAGGTGGAGCTGATCGACTCCGCCACCAGCACGCTGTTCGTGCCCGGACGCCTCGAGCGCTTCGACATGGACCTGTCCAATGCGGTCTACTACAACTCCGCGGGCGAGATGTTCATGGCCCGGGAGGCGCAGGCGGGCGACCGCTACGGCGTGGTGAGCCTGAACCCCGTGTACAGCGAGGCGCTAAGACAGCGTGCCATCCGCGGCGAGGCCGAGAACGACCCGCAGTACGACGCGATCCTCGCCGCCCACACCCAGCTTCCCGAGGGCGTGGAGCGCGGGCTGTACGACCTGACCCTGCAGGAGACCGCCACGGCCAACAACGCCTACGACCGGGCGATGGCCATCGCGGGCTACCTGCGCCGGAACATGCGCTACAAGCTGGACGTGGTCTACCCGCCCGCGGGCCGGGACTTCGCGTCCTGGTTCGTGCTGGAATCCAAGGAGGGCTATTGCAGCTACTTCGCCACGGCGATGGCCGTGATGGGGCGGCTGGCGGGCCTGCCCACCCGGTACGTGGAGGGCTATTACGCCCGCATGGGTCCCGACGGCACGGCGACGCTGACCGGCATGGACGCCCACGCCTGGGCCGAGGTGTACTTCAAGGGGCTGGGCTGGGTGGCCTTCGACGCCACCAACGGCGGCCCCGGGTCCGGCGCGGGCGGCAGCGGCGAGGGCGACACCGAGTACGGCTACGCGCCCGGCGGCGACGACGCCTCCGAGACGCCCTTCGAGGACACCTCCGACGAGTCCGACGGCGAGCGCGAGGACGACGCCTCCACGCCGCCGGAGGACGACGACGACGAAAACGACGACACGCCCGAGGACGACCAGAGCGACGACGCATCCGAGGACGATCAAACCGACCTCCCCCCGGACGCGCCGCCGGACGATCCGGACGACGCGGGCGGCGAGCGGGGCTTCCCCTGGCTACTGATCGCGCTCCCGATACTGCTGCTCCTCATACTGGCGGCGTTGTGGGTCAGGGATCGGCTGCGCAAGGCCGACCCCGCCGTGCTCTGCGCCCAGTCGCGCCGAGCGCAGCAGGGGGCGATGATCGCCTATCGCGCCAACCTGACGCTGCTTGCGCACATGGGCCAGCAGCCCCAGAACGGCGAGACCCCGGACGCCTTCGTCGAGCGGGTCTGCCGGGAGTTCGACAACCCCGACTACGCCGAATTCGTCCGCGCCGTGAGCTATGCCCGCTACGGCGGGCGGCCCCTGCGGAAGGAGCACGTGGAGCTGGGCCTGAACGCCTACCGCGCGTTCTTAAAGGGCATGCGGCTCAGGGAAAGAGTTCGGTTCACATTGTCCAGACTGTTCAGGGGATTGGGAGACTTTGAGAACATACCTTGACATCGCGGGAACAGGAAATGCCGACGACCTGCCGACGCGACCCTGTCGCAGACAGCACTTTCAATTTCCCATTTCCCATTCCCCATTCCCCATTTTTCCCAAGGAGGTTTCTATATGTACTATATGGGCATCGACGTGGGCACCCAGGGCGCGCGGTGCGTGGTCGTGGATGAAAAGGGCGCTGTGGCGGCGGCGAAGTCCGTGCCCTTCGAGGTGCTGAACATCTCGGCCACCGAGGGCTGGTACGAGCAGTCCCCGGCCCACTGGCAGGCCGCCGCGGAGGGCGCGATCACGGACTGCGTGAAGCAGCTCCGCGACGCAGGCATCGGGCCGGAGGCCATCCGCGCCATCTCCATCGACGGCACCAGCGGCACCGTCGTCCCCCTGGACGAGGACCATGTGCCGCTGACGAACGGCATCATGTACAACGACCCCCGCGCCCGGGACCAGGCCCGCCGCGTCCACGCGGCTATGGGGGCGCAGGAGGCCAAGCTGGGCTACGCCTTCGGCGCGTCCTACTCGCTGCCGCGGGTGCTGTGGGTGATGGAGGAACGGCCCGACGTGTACGCCCGGACCGCCGTGTTCGCCCACCAGGCGGACTACGTGGCGGGGCTGCTGTGCGGCGAGTACGCGGCCTCCGACTACTCCAACGCCTTAAAGACCGGCTACGACCTGATCGACGACCGCTGGCCCGACGAGATCGGCGCGTTCGGCTTCGACGTGGGCAAGCTGCCGCGCATCGTCCGCCCCGGCGCGCCCATCGGCAGCGTGTCCAGGGCGGCGGCGGAACGGCTGGGACTGTCTACCAAGACCGTGGTCACCGGCGGCTCCACCGACGGCTACGCCTCGGCACTGGCCGCGGGCGCGGTGAAGCCCGGCGCGTGGGCGTCCATCATCGGCACCACGTTCGTGCTGAAGGGCGTGACCGAGGCGCTGGTCATCGACCCCAGCGGCGCGTCCTACTCCCATCGCCTGCCCACCGGCGCGTGGCTGCTGGGCGGCGCGGGCAACATCGGCGGCAGGGTGCTGAACGGCGTCGCCGACGGCCAGCCCTTCGACGCGCTGAACGCCCGGGCCGAGGGGCTGGTGCCCACCGGCGCGCGGTGCTATCCGCTGCCCGGCAGGGGCGAGCGCTTCCCCTTCGTGGATCCCGACGCCGAGGCGTTCTACGTGGGCGACCTGACCGGCGGGCGGCTGTACCCCGCGGTGATGGAGGGCGTGGCCTTCGCCGAAAGGCTGGCCTTCGACCGCATGCGGGCGCTGGGCTGCGCCGTGGGCGACGTGGTCTACGCCGCGGGCGGGGCCTGCCGCAGCGACCTGTGGCTGCGCATCCGCGCCAGCGTCATGGAGAAGCAGATCCGGGTGCCCGACGTGGTGGACGCCGCGATGGGCTCCGCGCTGTTAGCCGCCAGCGGCGACATGGGCGGGCTGGAGCAGGCCGCCGGGAACATGATCCGCTACGCCAAGACCGTCGACCCCGAGCCCCGGTGGGTGGAGCCGTATCGGGAGATTTACGGGAGGTTCGTCGGGGACGTGGGGAGGATGTATGGGTTCCGAGCATAGCGCTTTGAGGAACAGAAACAGGAACAGGCATCAGTCCAAGCGCGGTTATCCCACCGACCGGCGCGGCACGCCTCAGCCATCTCACTGTTCCTGTTTCTGTTGCTGTTGCTTCGCCGTGGCGATGCTTTGACCCGAATCGCAACATTATCACACTTGACAAC
>JAFUWR010000111.1 GCA_017471125.1 Clostridia bacterium
GACGCGACTGGGGTCCACCTCATCCGACCCGCTTCGCGGCCCACCTTCCCCTCAAAGGGGAAGGCTTTTGGGATGTGCCTCGCTTAAATGAACAACATTGCACCCAAAAGTCTCCCTCGGGGAGAATGCCACGCATCTGCCTCCAAAAGGCTTCCCCTCGAGGGGAAGCTGTCAGACCGAAGGTCTGACTGATGAGGTGTCCCCGATACAGGGCGGTCTTCTATTGGAAAAAACGATCTATTCGCCAGGTTGGGGACCTCATCCGTCCCGCTTCGCGGGCCACCTTCCCCAAAGGGGAAGGCTTAGGCTGACGCGCTATGCTCCAAATTCGTACAAACGTGTGTTTGGAAGAAAAAAGGGGGTCTGGGGGAAAAAGGCAACCTTTACTAAAGGTGGCCTTGTGCCCCCGGACGAAACAAAAACTCTAACCTGACGGACGGGGAAACACCCTATACAATTTACCTTTTCGATGCTATAATATCTATATATCGTTTCTATGAGAGGTTTTACGATGCGCAAAGGGTTATCGTTCTTACTGGCGCTGGCGCTGCTGCTCATGGCGCTGACGCCTCCGGCCCTGGCGGTGACGCCTGACGACTACCAGGACAGCATCCCGCAGGTGCTGGAGCAGGACCACCTGTACGCCACGGCGGCGGTGTTGCTGGACGGCGTCTCGGGGCGGCTGCTGTTCACGAAGAACCCGAGGATACGCATGTACCCGGCCAGTACCACGAAGATCATGACGGTGATGCTGGCACTGGAGAGCGGCATCCCGCTGGACACGCCGGTGATCGTGCCGCAGCAGGCGGCGAAGATCCCCACGGACTCCACGCTGGTGCCGGTGTTCCCGGGCGACCAGCTCCCGTTCATCGACCTGCTGTACGGCTGCATGCTGGCGTCCGGCAACGACGCCGCCAACGCGGTGGCAGTGCTGGTGGCGGGCAGCATCGAGGCGTTCGTGGAGCGCATGAACAAGCGCGCCCAGGAGCTGGGCTGCACGGACACCCACTTCGCCAACGCCCACGGCTACCACGATGTGGAGCACTACACCACGGCGCTGGACCTGGCCCGCATCACCCAGGCGGCGCTGAACATCGACACGTTCCGGGAGATCGCGTCCACCGAGCGCTACACCTTCACCATCCACCGGGACGGCGAGGACATCACGCCCACCCGGGCCAACACGAACCTGCTTTTGAACCCGGAGTCCCGGTACTATTACGAGAACTGCATCGGCGTCAAGACCGGCACCCACAGCATGGCCGGCAACTGCTTCGTGGGCGCGTCCGAGCGCGACGGCGTGCGGTTGGTGGCCGTGGCGCTGAACTGCGCGGAGACCAACCAGAAGTGGGTGGACGCCATACGCATGCTGAACTTCGGCTACACCCGCTACAACGAGGTCACCATGGAGCAGCTCTTCGCCGCCGCCGGCGACAAGATCGGCACGCTCCAGATCTCCAACGCCCAGCGCGGCGATCCCCAGGGCGGCGTGCTGTCTCTGCGCATCGCCCGCATCAGCAACCCGGACTACATCCGCATGGTGGCCGCCGACGTGGACGGGGCCATGGAGGACGCCGTGGCGGACTTCATCTCCCGCACCACCATGACCATCACTCACAACATGGTCGCGCCCGTGTCCGAGGGCGAGATCATGGGCAACCTGCGCTACGTGGGGCAGAGCGGCGAGGTCATCAACGCGCTGCTGATCGCCAGCCGGTCCGTCAAGGCCCAGCCCGCCCGCATGAGCGTGGAAGACATGTTCCCGTTCATGAAGTCGCTGGGCGACCCGCTGGTGCGGGCGCTGCTGATCGTGCTGCTGTGCCTGATCGTCATGCTGATTGTCGCCAACGTCGTGCGCGGCGCCGTCCGGCAGCGGGAGCGCGGCCGCATCTACCAGGTGCGCAAGCGCGAGGAACTGCGGGCTGAAAGGGCCGAGAACCGCAGGCGGCGGGAGCGCGCCAGACAGCGCAGAGAAGAAGTGCTCAGGGAGCGCCGCGAGAAGTGGGAGCGCAGGAACGACGACCGGGACTACGAATTCATCTACGACGAGGATGAGGACGATGACGATTATGACCTCTTCGCCGAGGATGATGAATACGACAATTACGACGATTACGACGATTGACGTGCCCAAAAGCCTTCCCCTTTGGGGAAGGTGGATCGCGCGTAGCGCGAGACGGATGAGGTGTAGCTATCTCATGATAAAACGTGATGGACCGTTTTTTTATGTATGAAAGTCGAAGATC
>JAFUWR010000112.1 GCA_017471125.1 Clostridia bacterium
CCGCCGCCATCCAGCAGGTCATCCTCAAGCGCCTGGCCTCCAACGGCGGACGGGTGCAGGTGGGCACGCTGTTCACGGCGCTCAACCGCATGCCGGAGTATCGCGCCGACCGCCAGGGCTCCGGTCGAAAGCCGCTGAACTACCTGACCAGCACCTTCTCCGACGTGTTCGACTTCGAGGACAGCGCCGACGGCAAGATCTGGGTGTCCGTGAAGGGCCCCGCTGACGAGGCCGCCGCGCCCGCCGAGGCCGCGCCGGAGGCCGAGGTCGAGGTCGTCGAGGCGGTCGAGGCCGAAGCGCCCGCGGAGGCTGTCGAGACGCCCGAGGCGGAAGAGCCTGCGGTCGAGGAAACGGTCGAGGAGGTCGCGGAGGTCGTGGAGGTCGAGGAGGTCGCAGAAGTCGAGGAGACGGAAGCGCCCGCGGTCGAGGCGGAGCCCGAAGCCGAATCCGAGGTGGAACCCGCGCCCGAGCAGGCCGGGGAAGCGCCGCAGGAGCCTGAAACCGAGCCCCAGCAGGACGACGTGGTCAGCGCGTTCGTGGAGCGCCTGATCGCCGACGGCATGGACGCCGAGGTCGCCCGCGATATCGCCCGCATCCTCTCCGAGAGCGAGAACCTGCGCACCGCCTATAACACCCTGCGCAAGGAGTACGGCAACGCCGGCCGCGATTACTATAACCGCGCCAAGGCCGTCCTCAACACCCTGCAGGGCTGACGGGCACATGAAAGCCCCCTGCGCCGAACGGCGCAGGGGGCTTTCGCGTGAGAGTGGAGAGTGAAGAGTGGAGATGAAGGACGACCTCTCAGTCTGGCACTGCGTGCCATCCAGCTCCCCTGAAAGGGGAGCCGAGGCTGCCGCGTACAGGCGTTACCCCCTTGCCTCTCCTCCCAGGAGAGGTGGCATTTGCGTAGCAAATGCCGGAGAGGTCGTAACCCGTAGGAGCGCTGCCCCCAGCGCCCGCCGTAGGGGCGGCGTTGCGCCGCCCGCCCGACGGAAACGGTCAGGGTTAAACGCTTGTAAAATCAAGCATCAACGATCTCCATTTGATGCAAATTTTCCCCATCGCGGGGGATTTGGATGCGAAATTGCAATTATTAACATTCAGGCAGGCAGTTTTCTATTGCGTTTCCCGGCGAGGTATTGTATAATAACTATGATAAAAATGCCGGGAGGACCCGGCTGAGCATCGGAGGAAAGCATCATGAAGAAAGTCCTGTCCCTCGTCATCGCCCTCGTCCTGGCGCTGTCCTGCGTGGCCGCGCTGGCCGAGCTGACCTTCACCACCGGCGGCACTTCCGGTACCTATTACGCCTTCGGCAACGTGCTGGCCCAGTACATCACCAACAATTCCGACGTGGCCGTCACCGCCGTGGCGGGCAACGGCTCCGCCGCCAACATCGACCTGCTGGACATCGGCGACGCGCAGCTGGGCTTTGTGCAGAACGACGTGGCGAACTACGCCTTCAACGGCATCCGCATCTATGAGGGCGCGCCCATCGACAGCTTCACTGCCATCGCCGCCCTGTACGACGAGACCGTGCAGCTCATCACCTGCAACCCCGACATCAAGTCCGTGGCCGACCTCAAGGGCAAGAACGTGTCCATCGGCTCCCAGGGCTCCGGCGTGTACTTCAACGCCCTGGACTTCCTGGCCGCCTATGACATGACCGAGGCCGACATCAATCCCCAGTACCAGTCCTTCGGCGACTCCGCCGAATCCCTGAAGGACGGCAAGATCGACGCCGCCTTCATCGTGGCCGGCGCGCCGACCCCCGCCGTGACCGACCTGGCCACCACCAAGGGCTGCTACCTGGTCTCCCTGGACGACGAGCACGCCGAGAAGCTCATGGAGATCTCCGGCGCGTACTCCAAGACCGTCATCCCCGCCGGCACCTATGACGGCGTGGACACCGACACCGTGACCGTGGGCGTCAAGGCCACCATCATCGCCAACGAGGACGTCACCGACGACGAGGCCTATGCCATCGTGTCCACCATCTTCGAGGGCAAGGACGCCATCACCGAGGCCCATGCCAAGGGCGCCGAGCTCGATCTCGAGTACGCCTCCACCTGCGGCCTGCCCTATCATCCCGGCGCCGCCAAGTACTTCGCCGAGAAGGGCATCGAGGTCGAGACGGCCAAGTAAACCCACTCGTTGAAGCGGCAGCTTCATGAACTCCAGGGGGCTGCGGGGATCTGACCCGCAGCCCCCTGTTCGCTAAGAATCCGCCAGGAAGGAGAGTATGTCATGGCCAACGACCCGAACCTGAACCTGAACGACATCGACGTTTCCACCGGCACCGCCGCCGACGTGGAGGCGATGATGCGCAAATACGATCGCGAGTCCAACACCCGCGTCTGGGAGGGCACGCCGAAGCTCGTGGTGAGCGTGATCCTGGCGGCGTTCTCCCTGTTCTGCATCTACGTGACCCTGTTCGCGAACTTCCTGGAGCAGGTGCGCATGACCTCCTTCATGGGCCTGGTCATCATCATGGGCTTTCTGACCTACCCGGCCAAGAAGGGCCACGTGAAGGTCAACAGCCTGCCCTGGTACGACATCGTGCTGATGCTGCTGGGCGCGGGCGCGTTCTTCTTCTACACCTTCAACGCCCACGCCATACTGAACATGCGCCTAAAGGAGCTGCTGACGAACCCGTTCTACACCGCGGTGGCCGTGATCGGCATCGTGGTGCTGGCGGAGCTGTGCCGCCGCAGCGTGGGCCTGCCGATATTGTGCGTGGCGATCTTCTTCATCGCCTACACCTTCATCAACGGCAAGACCCTCTCCCGCACGGCCTATGAGATGTTCTACGGCGACAACGGCATCCTCGGCACGCCCGTCAGCGTGTGCTCCAAGTACATCGTGGTGTTCATCATCTTCGGCGCGTTCCTGGAAAAGACCGGCGTGTCCGCGTTCTTCATCAACCTGGCCAACTCGCTGACCGGCCGCTTCGCCGGCGGTCCCGCCAAGGTCGCGGTCATCTCCTCGGCGCTGTGCGGCATGGTGTCCGGCTCCTCGGTGGGCAACACCGTCACCACCGGCTCCGTCACCATCCCGATGATGAAAAAGACCGGCTACAAGGCCGAGTTCGCCGGCGCCGTCGAGGCCGCGGCCTCCACCGGCGGCCAGATCATGCCGCCCATCATGGGCGCGGCGGCGTTCCTGATGGCGGACTACCTGGGCGTGCCCTACTCCAACATCATCGTCCGCGCCATCGTGCCGGCCATACTGTACTTCCTGGGCATCTTCATCGCGGTGCACCTGGAGGCCAAGAAGCTGGGATTGAAGGGCATCGACCCCGCGATGCTGCCCAGGTTCAAGTCGCTGCTCAAAGACACCTACCTGCTGCTGCCGCTGATCGTGCTGATCTGGCTGGTGTGCTCCAACACCCGCACCATGCAGTTCTCCGCCGCCGTCGCCATCGTGGTGGCCATCGCGGTGGGCTTCATCAACAACCTGACCGGCTACTACAAGCGGGCCAAGGCGTCCTCCGGCGCGGCCGCCGCGGGCGAGGTGCCCGACAGCTTCACGCCCAAGACCATCTTCAGCGCCCTCGAGGCGGGCGGCCGGAGCTGCGTCACCGTGGCCGTGGCCTGCGGCATCGCGGGCGTCATCTGCGGCTGCATCACCGTCACCGGCCTGGCCAACCAGCTCATCAGCGCCATCGTCGGCGTGTCCGGCAACTCCATGCTGCTGGGCCTGTTCCTGACCATGATCTGCTGCATCGTGCTGGGCATGGGCGTGCCCACCACCGCCACCTACTGCATCATGGCGTCCACCTGCGCGCCGATATTGATCCAGATGGGCGTGCCCGCCATCGCGGCCCACTTCTTCGTGTTCTACTACGGCATCGTGGCCGACATCACGCCGCCCGTGGCCCTCGCGGCCTACGCCGGCGCGGCCATCGCCAAGGGCAAGCCCATGGCCACCGGCGTCACCGCGACCCGGCTCGCCATCGGCGCGTTCATCATCCCCTTCGTGTTCGCCGCAAGCCCGGCGCTGCTGTTCATCGACACCACCGCCGTGCAGGTCATCGTCGTCACCATCACCGCCACCCTCGGCATGATGGGCGTCGCCGCCGGCCTCTCCGGGTACCTGGTGACCAACATGAACATCCTCGAGCGCCTGCTCTGCGTCGCGGGCGGATTGGCCCTCATCATCCCCGGCACCCTCACCGACTTCATCGGCCTGGGCCTCATCGCTGTGGGCGTCGCCATCCAGTTCACCCACCGCAGGAAGGCCGCGTAAGCGCCCACGCAAAAACGCTCCGTTCAGGACGAACGGGGCGTTTTTTATGGGGATTCATTCCGGGTCCGGGGCCTCCTCGATCGCGGGCAGGCTCGCCAGTTCCTGGAGCTTCCTGCGCAGCACGTCCTTGTCCGGAAGCTGCAACTGGTACTGGGCGACCAGCATCGGCGAGAGCGTGCGGCTCATGGCGTACTCCACCACCTCGTCGTTCTTGGATGCGCACAGGAGCAGGCCCACGCTCGGGTTCTCGTCCGGCTTCTTGACCTGCCTGTCGAGACCCTCCAGGTAGAAATCCAGCTTTGAGACGTACTCCGGCTTGAACCTGCCGACCTTCAATTCCATCGCCACCAGGCAGCGCAGGCTGCGGTGAAAGAACAACAGGTCGATGTGAAAGTCCTCGCCGCTGACCTGTATCGGGTATTCCTCCCCCACAAAGGTGAAGTCCCGGCCCAGCTCGAGGATGAAATCCCGCATCCCCCTGACCAGGGCGCGGCGGAAGTCGGTCTCATGGAAGGCGTCCGGCAGGTCGAGGAATTCGACCACGTAGGAATCGAGGAAGGGATTCTCGCGGGACCGCAGCAGCTCCGGCAGCAGCTTGCGTTGGGAGAGCATGTAGCGCTCGTAGTAGCCGCTGTCCATCTGGCGCTCGAGCTGCCTCGAGCTGTACCGCTCATCGACGGCAAGGCGCATGTAGAATTCCCGCTCCTCGTCGCTCTTGCTGCCGGACAGTATGAGCAGGTGGTTCGTCCAGCTCAATTGTGTCAGCAGTGCTGACACTTTTTCATTCCCGGCGTAGGTCTCGTAGAACTGTTTCATGCGGTAGAGCCCGCGGCGATTGAAGCCCTTGATGCCGGAGAACTGGCGCTGGATGTACGCGGCGAGGGCATCGACATACCCGTCGCCGTAGCTCGCCTCCCGCGATTTCTCGGACAGGAATCGCCCGACGCGCTGGTACATCAGGATCAGCTCCTCGTTGACCTTGCGATAGGCGTTTTCCCTGGCCTGCCCGATGATCTGCGCGATCTCGGCAAAGGCGCGGTCGATCTCACTCATGGGTCGTTCCTTTCAGATTGTGTCATCACTGGTGACACTTTTCGCAGCTTGATCTCCTCCCCGCTCCGCAGCTTATCGGCGATGTCGGCGAGGCGGCGCAGGCGCGCGTTGACGCCGGACTTGCCGATGGGCGGGTCGACGAGCTCGCCCAGCCCGGCCAGCGGGGTCTCGGGGTTATTGGCCCGGGCGTAGGCCATGTCCCGCAGGGTGGGCGGCAGCTTTTCCAGCCCCAGCTCCCGGTCGATGTACTGGATGTCGCGGATGACGGTCTCGGCGGCGTCCACGGTGCGGTTGATGTTGGAGCTGTCGAAGTTCATCTGCCGGTTGACGTGGTTGGAGACCTCCTTGCGCACCCGGATGTTCTCCAGCGCCAGCACCGCCGCCCCCGCGCCCAGCAGGGACAGCATGTCCGAGATGCCCTCGGCCCGCTTGATGTAGGCCACGAACTTGGCCTTGCGCGGCGCGATGGCGCAGGCGATGCCGAAGTAGCCGAGGCAGTCCGCCACCCGCCGCGCGAAGTCCTCGGTGGGCGCGGCGACCTCGATGTGGTAGGCCTTCTCGGGGTTGCTGACCTCGCCGCACATCAAAAACGCCGCCCGGACGAACGCCTTCTTGCAGCAGGCGTAGTGGGTGATGCCGTCGCCGGGCGTCTGCCGGACGCCGAAGGGCGCGGCTTCGTCATATATCTGAAATTCTTCTAATAATTGAAGCGACGCCTCCTCCGGGATGGCCAGCTGATAGCGGGTCAGCCCGTTCAGCCGGTCCCCGGACAGGGCGCGGATCTGGCCGGTGACGCCCCAGTGCCGCTTGAGCATGCCAAAGTACCGGCGCACGGTGGCGGCGTCGGTGGCGGTGATGGTCAGCGCGTACCGGCCGCGCCCCCGCCAGGCGATGCCGCCCGAGGCCAGGAGCGCCGCGGCCAATTCGCTGCGGGCGCAGCACACGTCGTCGGTCTTGACCCGGGCCAGCTCGCCGCGCACATCTGTTGAGAACGACATGGGATCAGTCCTCGCCGACGACGCGGACTTCCGTCTCCAGCGTCACGCCGGACTTGGCTTTGACCTCGTCCTGCACGATGCGGATGAGCGCGAGGATGTCCGCGGCGGTGGCGTCGCCGTTCTTGACGATGAAGCCCGCGTGCTTCTCGCTGACCTGCGCGCCGTTGACGGACCGCCCTTTCAAACCTGCCTGCTCGATCAGCGCCCCGGCGAAGTAGCCCTCGGGCCGCTTGAAGGTGCTGCCCGCGCTGGGGAAGTTCAGCGGCTGCTTGTCCCGGCGGCGGGCGTTCAGGTCCCGCATGCGCTCGGCGATGGCGTCCGGGTCGTCGGGCGTCAG
>JAFUWR010000113.1 GCA_017471125.1 Clostridia bacterium
AGGGAAGGTAGAGGGATAGACCTTCCTCTAACTCCCCCAGTCAGCTTCGCTGACAGCCCCCTCAGAGAGGGGGCCAAAGCGCAAGCCGGAACGCAGTTGGTTGAGAGCCTCCCTCTTTGAGGGAGGTGGCTCGGCGAAGCCGAGACGGAGGGAGTTCTTCTTGTTTTCGCCGGTAAACGGATGAAGGAAACCATTGGACCGATCAAGGGGATTGGAAGTATGAAGCGGATCAAGCGGAATCGGGGAATACTATACGCGCTGCTGCTGTGCCTTGTGCTGCTGTCGCCGACGACCGCGCTGGCGCAGGGCGGGGGAAAGGTGATCCGCGTGGGCTGGTACGAGTCCCCGTTCAACCACACGGACGAAATGGGACGGCGCTCCGGCTACGCCTACGAATACCAGCAGAAGATCTCCGCCTTTACCGGCTGGACCTACGAGTACGTGGAGGGGAGCTGGCCGGAGCTTTTGCAGATGCTGATCGACGGCAGGATCGACCTGTTGAGCGACGTGTCCTACACGGAGGAGCGCGCCCAGAGCATGCTGTTCTCCGCGCTGCCGATGGGCTCGGAGGAATACTATATCTTCGCCGCGCCCGGGAACACGGAGATCACGGCGGGCGATTACAGCACCATGAACGGCAAGCGGATCGGCGTGGACAAGGGCAGCGTGCAGGCGGGCTTCTTCCGCGACTGGGCGAAGGCCAACGGCGTGGAGGCGGAGCTCATCGAGATGACCGAGCCGGTCCCCGATTCCCTGGCCATGCTGGACCGGGGCGCCATCGACCTGTACGTCACCCTGGACGCCTACCTGGACGCCGGGCAGGTCGTTCCCGTCTGCGAGATCGGCGAATCCGACTTCTACTTCGCCGTCAGCGATACCCAGCCCCAGCTCATGGCCGAGCTGAACGCCGCCATGACCCGCATCGACGAGGAGAACAAGTATTACAACCAGACGCTGAACGCCAAGTACATCAAGACCGCGGGCATCAATTACTACCTCACCGCTGAGGAGAAGGACTGGCTGGCCGGTCACGGCCCCATCCGCGTGGGGTATCAGGACAACTACCTGGCCTACTGCGCCAGCGACCCCAAGACCGGGGAGCTGACCGGCGCGTTGAAGGAATACCTGCGCATCGCCTCGGACTGCCTGGGCAACGCCCACATCGACTTCGAGGCCACCGGCTATCCCACCGCCGCCGCCGCGCTGGAGGCCGTGAAGCGGGGCGAGATGGACTGCGCCTTCCCCGCGAACCTGACCGACTACGACGGCGAGACCCAGGGCTTCTACATGACCCCGCCCCTGATGCGCACGGACATGTCCGCGGTCATCCGCGCCACGGACCTGAACACCTTCGCCCAGAAGGACCGGGTGACCGTCGCCGTCAACGCGGGCAACACCAACTACGACATGTTCCTGCTGGACCACTTCCCGGACTGGCGCTCGGTGTACTTCAAGGACACGCCCGAGGGGTTGAAGGCCATCGCCGACGGCAAGGTGGACACCCTGCTCATCAGCAACTTCCGCTACAACAACATCGCCGCCCTGTGCCAGAAATACGACCTGGTCACGCTGTCCACCGGCGTTGAGATGGACTACTGCTTCGCGGTGGACCGGGACAGCACGACCCTGTATTCGATTTTGAGCCGCGTCGCCAACCTGGTGCCTGCGGCCAGCGTCAACTCCGCGCTGTCCTTCTACTTCACCGAGGACGCCAAGAACAGCTTCGGCGACTGGCTGCGGCAGAACATGGCGCTGGTGGCCGGGGGGCTCTCCGCCGTCGCGCTGCTGCTGCTGTTCCTGCTGGCCCGCAATATCTGGGCCGACCGTCGGGCCAAGGCGGGGCAGGACCTCATCTCCGCCACGGAGATCGACGCGATGACGGGCCTCTATCACCCCAACTTCTTCAATGAGTACGTGGAGCGGATGTACGCCGAGCGCCCGGAGAAGCCCATGGACGCCGTCGTCATCAACGTCGAGCAGTTCCACGCCGTCAACGCCATCAACGGCCGGGGCTTCGGCGACCAGGTCATCCGGGCGCTGGGCGACGAGATCCACGAGTATTTGAAGGAGAACGAGGGCATCGCCAGCCATTCGGAGGCCGACCACTTCTCCATGTACTGCGCCCACATGCAGGACCCCCACGCCCTGTACGACCGGCTCCAGCGCAAGCTGGACGGGCTGTCGTCCAATTCCGGCATACAGCTTCGCATGGGCGTCATGCCCTGGCAGAAGGACACGCCGCCCCAGCAGCTGATGGAGGAGGCGCTGATCGCCTGCAACCTGGCCCGGGGCTACTTCAAGGAGCACCTGGTCATCTTCGACGACAAGGCCCGCGCCCGGGAGGCGCTGGAGCACCGCCTCGAGGGCGACCTGCGCCGCGCCATCGACGACCGCGAGTTCGAGGTGCACTACCAGCCCAAGTACGACATCCAGACCGACCCGCCGACCCTCAAGAGCGCGGAGGCGCTGGTGCGCTGGCGGCACCCCGAGCTGGGCATGCTCCCGCCGGGCGACTTCATCCCGCTGTTCGAGCGCAACGGCCAGATCAACCAGGTGGACAAGTACGTCTGGGCCGAGGCCGCCCGGCAGATCGCCGCGTGGCGGGAGCGCTTCGGCGTCACCGTGCCCATCTCCGTCAACCTGTCCCGGGTGGACGTGTTCGACCCGGAGCTGGAGCAGACCCTCGAGGCGCTGATCGCGGAAAACGGCCTCGCCTACGGCGACCTGAAGTTCGAGGTCACCGAGTCCGCCTGCACCGAGAACCCCTACCAGGTCATCGACGTGATCGAGCGCCTGCGCAGGAAGGGCTTCGAGATCGAGATGGACGACTTTGGCTCCGGCTATTCATCGCTGAACATGCTGTCCACCATGCCCATCGACGTGCTGAAGATGGACCGCATGTTCGTCGGCAATATCGAGCATAACGCCAGGGACATCCAGCTCGTGGAGCTCATCCTCGGCATCGCCAGGAACCTCAAGGTCCCCGTCATCGCCGAGGGCGTCGAGACCGAGGCCCAGCTCAGGCTCCTCAAGGATATGGGCTGCGCCCTCGTCCAGGGCTTCTACTTCTCCCGCCCCCTGCCCGCCTCCGAATTCGAGATGACTATCCTCCGGCGGGGTCATACGAATTGATGTAAGGTCGGTGGCTGCCCATGCGCCGCCGAGCCTTCCGGTGAAAAGCGCGGCAAGCCCCGCCGCGATCTCCGCCGCTGTCAGCGCGCAAAGCACGCGCATGAGCGCGCTTTTGCGGGGGTCCTCCCCGCAGCAGTACAGAAAATACGCGAACATGAGCAGGGACGGAAGCGGCTTGATGAGCGCTTCGATATCCACGCCCAGGGCATCGGCGATGGGCGCGATCATGGTCGCGTCGGGTATGCGGCGGCTCGCCTCCCAGTAGGCCACGGTGGGACGGCTCGCATGCAGGTGATCCGCAAGCTGCTGCTGGGACAAGCCCTTTTCGATCCTTAAACGGCGCAACGTTTCGACAAAGTTGTTCATCATGTCTCTCCCTATCTATCGGTATCCATATAAGAAAACCAAAAACAAGAGCGTGACGCGGGGACGATTGTGTCTTTCTGAAATATCCCTTTTTTTCAGACCCAAAATTTGTATAATTAATTTGATAGGCATTTATATACAGAAGGAGTGATGGTATCGTCATTGATCCTGCCTGGTACAGGACGGAGAAAAAGACGCCAGTCTATGCATGGAACGATACGTCGCCCCCCAGGGTCGCGCTTCTGGATGCCAATACCGAGATTTTTGACCCGAACACGTTCCTGCCGGTTTTGAAGGATGAGGGAGAGTGGCTGCTCGTCAGCTTGCGCGGCGCGGTCGGATGGATCCATCAGTAATCCCCAAAATAGCTTTTGGAGAAGCGCCGCGGCGACGGGAATATTTGGCGATCTCCCAGATAAGCTGTAGTTAAAGGAGAAATGAACATGAGCATGAAAAGCTTGCGCAGGGCGTTATGCGCGGCGCTGATCCTGGCGATGCTGACTGGGATGACAGGAGGCGCGTGCACCGAAACGTTGGTCACCCTGAACGGCGGCGGCGCTGATCGTCGCGGGCGTCCTCAACGGGAGCGCGCGGGACGTGCTCTATAAAGCGATCACGATCTGTACGGAGTGTGTTGGCCTTGGATAATATTCTCCCGGATACGGCTCGACATCTTGAGGGAGATCGTCCGCAAGACCTACGCCGTGGAGATCATCGCCGGCCTGCTGGTCATGATGGTGGCCTTTTCCAACGTGCTGACGTTCACCGACGACGCATTTTCCTCCTTCTGGGACGCGCTGTGGTACTGCTTCGCCATCGTGACGACCATCGGCTTCGGCGATCTGACGCCCGCCACCGGCACCGGACGGTTTTTGAGCGTCATCCTCGGGATCTACGGCATCGTCGTGGTCGCGCTGATCACCTCCATCATCGTCAACTTCTACGGAGAGATGAAAAAGAAGGGCTCCGATTGAGCCGGACACCTACGAATAAGAAAGGGGATTCGCCACATGAAAAAGCTCATCCTGTCGCTGCTGCTGCTGTCGCTCCTGCTGCCCGTCTGCCAGGCTGAGCCCGGCGCGCTGGGCTATCGCTTCGTCGACGCGGAGGAGGCCGCCCGGCTCCTGCTCTCCAATTGCGATTACTACGAAAACCTGACCCAGAATGACCTGAACTTCCGCATGCAGAAGCTGGACGCCACGCTTCAAGAGTTAGAGGACTTCACCGCTGAGCAGACCCGGGACTTCACCGACGCCGAGAAGGCGCGGATCGACCGGTCGATGGCCGCGATCATGGAGACCGCCGAGGCGCGGGGCTACGCGCTGCCGCCGATGGACGACATACTGTTCGCCAAGACCACCATGGCCGAGGAGTGCTATGCCGGGGCCTACACCCACGGCACGCAGATCTACATGGGCGAGGCGATATTCGCCCGCTACCTCGCGGACGCCGACGGCGTTCGGACGGGATTCGACGTCCTCGTCGCTCATGAGCTGTTCCACTGCCTGACCCGCAACCACCCAGATTTCCGCGCGGCGATGTATGGCGTACTGGGCTTCACCGTCGTGGACAGCGACTATGAGTTCGCCCCGGAGGTCCGTGAGCGCATGATCGCCAACCCGGATGTGGAGCATCACAATTCCTACGCCGCCTTTGACATCGACGGGAAGCTGACGGATTGCACGGTGCTGTTCACCACCGAGAAGCCCTTCGAGAAGCCCGGCGATTCTTTCTTCGACGGCATGGTCACCGGCCTGGTCCCCGTCGACGACATGACCACGATGTATACCTCCGACGACGCCGCCAATTTCCTGGAGGTGTTCGGCGAGAACACCGACTACGTCATCGACCCGGAAGAGACCCTGGCGGATAACTTCGCCTTCCTGATGATCTATGGCCTCGACGGCATGGAATATAAGACCCCTGAGATCGTGCAGGCCATCGACGCGCTGCTGAAGCAGGGCGTCTTTTTTTCATTTCTGTCATCTGCCGAAGGAAGATGTGATCGTCCGTCGAGGTTTCCGGGGTGTTGACGATCTGGAAACCCCCCTTGACAGTGATACAATAAAGCGGCTAAAATAAAATGATTTCATATGTAGTAGTGGAGGAATAGGGATATGGACATTAAAGGGATCATTGCGGCGGGAATGGCGGCGGGGATGCTGCTGACGGCGACACCGGTATGGGCCGAGGAAACGCCCGTGGAGGAGACGCCCATTGAGGAAGCTGCCGTTGAAAGTACGGTGATCGTGGATACCCAGAAGCTGGACGCCAGCTACACCCTGGCGCTGAACGCCATCAACGCGGAGGATTATGCCACGGCCAAGGAATACTTGAACGTGTGCTTTGCCTACTGCGATCCGCAGACCAACCCGACCATGTACGCCGATCTGCTGCTTAAGCGGGCCTGCATCGACGTGATCGAGCAGAACAACGACATGGCGCTTTTGAACCTGGACGCGGCGCTGCGGGTGCAGCCCGATTTGGCGGACGCCTACCTGGTGCGCACGCAGGTGTACGCCTCCCTGGGCGAGATGGATGCCTCCATCGAGAACCTGGAAAAGTACATCGACCTGACCAAGGACACCTCCCTCTATGAAACGGTGGCCCAGCTCCAGGAGGCCAGGGGCAATCTGGACGCGGCCCAGGCGGCCTATGACAAGTACGTGGAGGGCGCGGGCGCGGAGGTCCAGGAGGCGGGCTTCCAGTCCGGCCTCTATAAGATGGAGGCGGGCCGGTTCGAGGAGGCCATCACGGCCTTCGAGGCCTACGCCGAGGACGAGACCTACGCCGCGGGCGCCCAGTACAACATCGGCATCTGCAAGATGAACCTGGGCGATTACGCCGGGGCCATCGAAGCCTTCACCGCCTGCGCGGACAAGGGCGGCGAATTCGACGGGCTGTATTACAATCGCGGCGTCTGCCATCTGATGAGCGCCGAGTGGGAAGCCGCGGCGGCGGATTTTGAGAAGTCCTATGCCGATGAATCCTATAAGGTCGACGCCCGCTACAACCTGGCCATCTGCAAGATGCAGCAGGGCGAATATGAAAACGCCATCACCCTGTTCACCGAACTGATCGGCGACGGCGCGGCGGCGGAGAATGAAGCGCAGGCCGAGGAACAGACCGAAGTCGGCGAAACTGCGACCGTCAACGACGGGGCGTACTACTATCGCGCGGTGTGCCGCGCGGCCACCGGCGACGTGGACGGCGCCATCGCCGACTACACCACCTGCATCGACCATGGCTATGGGCTGTCCCAGACCTATTATGAGCGCGCTCAGCTCTACGCCGCCAAGGGCGACACCGAGAACCAGAACAGCGATCTGCAGAACTCGCTGAAATATGCCGGATAAGCGGAAAATAAAAAGTAACTCCGAGGGCAAACAGGACCGCTCGCAACTGAACTGGAGGGACGGAAATGCTCGAACTTAACTACCATACCGGAAAACGCATCCTGGCATTGCTTTTGGTATTTGTCATGATGTTTGCCACGCTGGGTGAATACACCCCCGGCTGGTTTACCGCGGTGGCCGAAGAGGAGGCTGCCGGGGACGACGGTTCCGGTTCGGAAATGCGATCTTATGAGCGCTACGAGTCGTCCCAATCGGACGACAGCTCTTCAAGCGGCAAGAGCAGCGCTTCTTCGGAGAGCAGTTCCTCCGGCAGTGAGAGCAGCGCCTCCGGCGGCGAGAGCGCGTCCGCTTCGGTGAATGACGCGCCCGCCGCTGCGCACGAGGCGTCTGCCTCCGAACCCTCTCAGCCGAAGGTCGAGGTGACCGGATCCTCGGAAGAAACGTCTTCCGGGGATGCAGCCGTGTCTTCGGAAGCGGCGGAGGACGAGCAGGCGACCGAGGTCGGTTTTGAGACAGAAGCCGAGGCCCAGACCGACGACGAAAGCGCGGATACCTCCGAGGCTGGTTCGGACGACGCCCAGGCGACCGTCGAAGGCGACGCGGAAGCGCCCGCCGAGGACGAGGTGCCCGTAGAGGATGAAACGCCCGTCGAGGGCGAAGCGCCCGCCGAAGGTGAAGAAGTTGTCGAGGGCGAAGCGCCCGCCGAGGAAGGGGCGGCGGAAGGGGCGGGCGAGGATGCCCAGACCCTGACCGTCGAGACGGAACTTCCTTCTATTATATCTCCGGCCTCCGACGCGGACGAAGCGGGCGAGGCCCCGGAGGCCCTGACCTTTACGACCCAGGCCTATACCGTGCCTGTGATGCTGGCGGCCGCGGACGCGGAGGAAAAGACCCCCAGCATCCTCCAGGGCAAGATCAACGACGCCCTCGCGGCGGTGACCGGCACGCTGACGGGCCGCATCCAGGTGCTGCTGACCCACGGCGTCACCTATGACGGCGAAGTCAGCATTTCTAAAGAAGAAATCGGTCGCGAGGTGGCCGACGACTTCGAGCTGGAGATCGCGGAGGAAGCGGCGGACGAGGAGACCGACGCCGCCGCGGGCCCCGCGACCTACACCGGCACCATGAACATCAAGGGCATCAATGTCGCCATCCACGGCATCGGCCTGACGGGCATGGTGAATGTGGAAAGCGCGAAGCTCAACTATAAAGGTACCGAGGCCGCGGACATCGTCAATGTGACCGCGGGCGTAGGCGCGAATGTCGATATCGACACCGGCGCGGGCGACGACGCCGTGACCGCCAATGTGACGGCGGGCGCCGCCGCGGTCAAGACCGGCGAAGGCGACGACACCGTGAGGATCGATGTCATTATGGGGACCGCCGCGGTCGATACGGGCGAGGGGAACGACAGCGTGACCGCGGCCATGAGCGGCAACAATAAGGACATGCCCACCAATCTGACCGTCGACAGCGGCGCGGGCGACGATACGGTGAAGCTGACCGACGACGCCAGCAACGGCTCGGCGAAGATCGTCACCGGCCTGGGCGACGACGCCGTGGAGGTGGACGCCCACACCGCCGGCAACGGCGGCATCGATGTCGATACCGGCGCGGGCGACGACACCGTCACCCTCAAAAACACCGGCAGCGCCCCGAACCCCATCGGCAAGCTCAACGTCTCGCTGGGCTCGGGCAACGACACGGCCAATGTGGACGTGTCCCTTTCCACTGCCGTCACTGAGGTGCTCTTGAGCGGCGGCGCGGGCGATGATACCGCGAACTTTACCGGCGACCTGGGCAAAGGCGACGAGACGAACAAGCGGGTCCAGATCGACGGCGACAAGCTTAAATTCATCGCCTCAAACGGTCGGACGCTCAATGTGACGCGCGCCGATTTCGAGCGGCTCACCGATTCGCTTTCAAACAAGGAGACCGTGAAGCTCACGCCCAATAATGGCAAGCTGGTCTATGAGGCGGTGGACCCGGGCATCAACTACACCATCGAGATCCCCGCCAAGGACATCAAGAATTTGCAGATCACCAGCAAGGACGGCAAGTATCTGCCGCTGTCCAACCTGGTCATCAATACCGCCACCGAGGTGGATGGCGTGAACAAGCTGGTCATCAGCGAGGGCACGATCATCGACGTGCGCGGGCTCAATCTGACGCTGGGATCCGGCAATATCGAGATCAACGGCACCATCGTGGCCGACGATGTCAGCATCACGGCTGGATCCGGCGGCAAGTTCCTCAACGTGCAGGGCGATTCAAGGATCGTCATCACCGACAAGGCCGCCATCTATTCCACCGGCGACGTGATGATCGTCGCGAAGGTGACCATGGCCGGCCCGATGCTGGACACCAACGCCCTGGTCGGCCTGGCGCTGGACATCGCGCCCATCAATTCCATCAATGTAAAGATCGCCCATGCCAGCGTGGATATCGCGGGCAAGGTGTACGCGGGCGTGAACGATCCCAACGCCATCGCCGCGGCGCCCAAAAATGCCAGGCCGACCTTCAACGAGTACCGCGGCTTTGTGACCGCCAAGGCGGAGACCGGCGTTTTCATGGGCGTTGACGAGAACGGCATGCCCAAGGACGGCGGCTGGCCCGTGGCGGTCAGCGTGGCCACTGTGGAGGCCAGCGTCAACGTTCAAAAGGGCGCGGATATCGCGGCGGCGACGAACGTGGCCATCGCCTCCGAGTCTTCCCTGAAAGCGGGCACCCGCGCGTCCTCCGGCTTTGTGGGCGCGCCTGCCGCGGCAGCCGTGGCGGTGCTGACCAACGACGCCCACACCACGGTGAACGGCAACGTGACTGCCCATCACGGCAGCGCGAGCATCACCGCTGACGGCACCCTGGAGGCCACCACCGTGGCCGACCGGGGCGACGGACAGAAGCTGATCTCCGGCGGCTATGGCGCCGTGACCGTAGCGCTCCAGGATGTCAAGGCCACCGTGGGCGCAAACGCCGTGGTGAACGCCGCGGGCGACGTGGTGATCGCCTCCAACGCCATCGAGAAGGTCGTGGACAAGGCTGCCTCGTCCTCGCTGAGCGCGGCGCAAGCGGAGGAAGACAGCGGGGACCTCGGGACCGTCAAGGAGAAGGTGGGGGACCTGCTCGGCTCGCTCAAGGACAAGCTGGCCGCGAAGATCACCGGCTCCAGCAAGTTTGAGAAAAAGCTCAAGAAGGCGCTCAAGCTGCTGCCCGTGTCCGACAAGTCCGTGACGCTGGACAGCAAGGCCCAGCAGAAGGGCCGGGTCTCCGCGGACGTGGTGACCGAGAACGGCAAGACCAAAGTCAAGCTGAATATGGAGCCCTGGGAGGGCTACAAGGTCAAGAGCGTCACGGTGCGCGGCTACCTCCCAGGAGAGAGCGCCTGGAATGTCAGGACGTTGACCGCGGACCAGATCGCCGGCAAGAAGCAGGTCGAGCTGGACGCCGCGGGCAGCAGGATGATCGTCTACGTGGAATACGAGGAGATCCAGGGCGGCAGCGACGATGACTGGCAGCCCTCCGACCTGTTTGACGAGAACCCGAACAGCGGCTCAAATGAGGACGACGAGCTGGACGAGGACACCTGGCGACCCTCGGACCTGTTCGATCTCGACGACATGCTGAACGACGTGCAGGGCGGCACGGATGGCAGGGACGAGCGCGGCGCAAGCGGCGACGGCTCCGTGAAGCTGGAGCTGGGCGGCGGCGTGCTGACCTATGACTTCCTGCCCGGCAGCCCGGACAAGAACCTGGAAAAGGTGAAGCCCGGCGACGCCATCCGCCTGATCCCCAACCCCGCCAGCGGCAAGAAGCTGAGGGAGGGCGGCTTGAAGGCCACCTATACCGTTAGGGAGAAGGTGGAAAAGGACGGCAAGGAAGAGTGGAAGGACGTCGAAAAGACCATCGTCATCACCCAGGACGGCCAGGGACGTTACATATTGAATGTGCCCGAGACCTTTGAGACGGACAAGGGCATCAGGGTGACGGCTGACTTCGAGGACGGCGCGCAGAGCGCGGACGCCGACCAAAGCCAGACCCAGATCATCGGCTCCGTGGCCGTGACCGTGGCCCACAACGACAGCCAGGCCCTGATCGAGCAGGGCGCGACCGTGGCCGCGGGCGGCAGCGTCGATGTCGATTCCAACATCAAGACCGACGTGAGCACCACCGCCGACGGCTCCTCCGTCTCCAAGAACGAGATCGGGCAGCCCGGCCCGGCGGCCCCGGCCACCTATCCCATCAGCCGCGCCGAGGCGGACAACTTCGACGGCTATGCCAAGGACGACCAGTTCATGTTCGGCATGATGCTGGGCGAGATGATCAACGGCGACGCCGAATTCACGGTCGCCAAGACGAAGGACGACAAGGGCCAGGAGCAGGAGATCCCCTATGCCTTTGTCATCACCCCCAAGCCCCGCGAGGGCTATGCCGTGGCCAGCGCCACGCTGACCTACTACCAGGCCGGCGAGCCTCACACCGTGGAGCTGAAAAAGGCCGAGGACGGCACCTATCGGGTCATGCTCGAGCAGTCCACGCTGGGCAGCCTGATCGGGTATTACACCCTGAACGAGGAATGCTATAACAAGGCCGAAACCGGCAAGCTGGAGCAGGCCGTCGATTTCGTGACGAACCTGATCGGCGGCACCAACGGCATCGACAAGGGCTCGAACATCATCATAAATTTCGCCTTCGCCAGCGAGACCGAGAGCGGCGTGTTCCATGAGTCCACCCAGCCGAAGCCGATGCTGAACCGCATCATTGGCATCAAGTACGACAAGCGCAAGGACGAGCAGAACGAGATCACCTACAAGGAGACCAAGCAGCAAGACGACAAGACCTATTACGTCTTTGACGCCATGGCCGACGAAAACAACGGCTATGTCCTGAACGGCAAGCTGAAGGCCATCTGGGAAGGCTCCGACGGCGTGGAGCTGGAGCAGATGGACGGCGCTTACTGGTATCTGGATGCGTCCCTGCTGCCCGACAACGTGAAGGTCACCGTGACCGCCGACTTCAAGGAGCAGTTCCACGACTTCAAGCAGGCCGACGGCGTCAGGAACGGCACCCTCACGCTCTACGATGCGCAGGTGAAGAAGGCCGACAAGCCCCGCTTCACCGTGAAGCCGGACGCGGGCTATTCCGTGGACGACATCGAGATCACCTATACCAACACGCTTGGCCTCGAGTCCACCTTGAAGCTCAGCGACAAGGACAGCAAGATCACCAAGGTAAAGGACCTGGCGGACGTCTACACCTTCACCGTGGAGGACATGCAGGAGGACAGCGAGATCAAGGTCAACGCCTCCTTCAAGCTCAAGACCATCGGCGTCTACGCCGGCCAGGGCGACACGGACAAGGGCAAGTATGTCCTCTCCGAAAAGAACGTCGCCTCCGGCGACACCGTGACCGTCAGCCTCAACGAGGCCGACGTGATGGCGGGCAAGAAGATCGGATCCGTCAAGGTCGAGGTCCAGGGCAAGCCGTCCGTCACCGTGAAGGTGAACGCCGACGGTTCCTTTGAGGTGCCCAAGGACCTGGCGGACGCCGACAAGCTCGTGGTCACCGATGTGAACATCGTGAACAAGGAGGTCCCCCTCAAGGCCGCGGCGCTGGAGCACGGCAGCGTGACGCCCGATGTGCCCTATGCGGACAGGAACGAGATCGTGACCGTCACCATCAAGCCCGAGGACGGCTTCAAGGTGAAGCAGAACACCCTTAAGGCGCTGATCAGGAGCGACGACGGCACCTACACCGAAGAGGTGATGATGCGCCGCCAGAGCGATCATAGCTATGCCTTCACCATGCCCGCGACGATGCGCAGCGGCGTCTCGCTGACCTTCGAGGGCGAATTCGAGCCCGGCCAGTCCGACAGCAGCCGGGTCAACACCAGCGTGGGCGCGGGCATCGCCGTCAGCGTCGTCAGCAGCGAGGGCCGCGCCGACATCAAGGGCGCGGTGAACGGCGGCTCCGTGAACGCAAAGTCCGCCTCCGAGGGCGCGGTCGCCACCGAGTCCAAGGCGGGTTACAGCGCGGGCAACATCGGCGTCGGCGGCGCGGTGAGCGTGCAGGTCGCCTCCGTGGACAGCAAGGCGCTGATCCATGAGACCGCCGCCCTGAATGCCGGCATCGAAGCCGGCGCGATCGCCGCCAATAGTGTGGATTACCGCGTGAACGCCGACGCCTCCGGCAATAAGGAGGCCGGAAAGACCGGCGTGGGCGCGGGCATCGCCGTGGCCGTGAACGGCGCGGATACCTATGCCGCCGTGGCCGACAACGCGAAGCTGAGCGGCGCGCTTATAGGCGGCGTCTCCGTGGTCGCCAGCCAGTTCCTCAATGACGCCGTGGCCGCGAAGGCCGGCGCGTCCGGCGGCAGCGCGGGCGTGCCCGTGGCCGCGGTGGACATCACCGGCGGCACCGCCCAGGCCTATCTGGGCAGGCTGAACGACGGCGCGAGGCTGAACGTCGGCGGCGGCGTGAATGTGAACGCCGCTGACCTGGCTACCCATACCGTTTCCGCCGACGCCTCCGCCGCGGGCAAGGGCGTGGGCGCGGCCATCGACGTGTCCGTCATCTCCGACAGGGCCAACGCTCGCCTGAACCAGGGCCTGAGCGCCGCGTCCGTCGCGGTGAACGCCGAGACCGAGAGCCGCCTGTCCGGCACCGCCACCGCCAGCGCGTCCGGCGGAAAGCAGGCGGCGGACGGCGGGAAGGACCCCGACGCGCAGGCCGACAGCCTGCTGGGCATGGTCGGTAAGCTGGCCGGGATGAACGATTCCGACGGCGTCTCTCTGGGCGACATCGAGGACGCCGGATCCGAAAACCGCCAGAAGGCGGAGACCGGCGAGGGTTCCGTGGCCGTGGCCGGCGCCGTGGCCGTGAACGTGCAGAAGAGCATTTCCCGCTCCGAGATCATGAGCGGCGTGGACGTGAAGTCCCTGGGCGCGCTCTCCGTCACCGCCCTCAACGGCACCACCGCCAGCGTGAAGGCCAACGCCAGTACCACCCATTCCAATGTGGGCGTGGGCGTGGGCGTCGCGGTGAACATCATCAAGCTGCAAAATATCGCGACCCTCTCCGACGGCGAGATCGAAGCCGCCATGCTGAAGGTGGCCGCGAACACCAAGCGCGTCGAGCCCGGGGCCGTCGTAGCCGCGGAGCCGACGCCCGAGGAGCTGGAGGCCCTTGCCAAAGAGGAGGCCAAGAAGACCCTGACCAATGAGATCGGCGCGGCTGTCAGCGGCTTCGTCAAGGATCTCGTCGCGTCGATGGGCCTGAATGAGTATGTCTCCGCCAGCCTGATCGGAGATATCACCGACAAGGTGGCGGCCGACGCCACCCAGCAGGTCCTCAGGACCATGGGTCTCGACGAGACCCTGGGCACCATGACCTTCGAGCAGATCGCCCAGACCGCCAAGGCCGCCGTGGAGCAGATCGTCACAAGCCTCTCCGACGCGCCCGCCGAGGGCACGGTGGACAAGAACGCCGACCTCACGAACGCGCTGGCCGCCCTGACCGACGCGCAGAAGCAGGCGCTCAAGACGGTCCTGGAGCGCCATCTGGGCGACGCCGAAACCAAGGTCGATCCCGCCAGCTCTGATAGCGTGAAGGAAGCGCTCCAGTCGATCATCGGCGAGAGCTTCAAACAGAAGATGAAGGAACAGCTCCCCGAGCTGCCCAAGACGCTGATGCTCACCGCGAAGGACGGCCTGGTGGGCTACCTGAAGGAGAACGTGGGCGGCATACTGTCGGGCCTGTTCGCCGACAAGGACAAGGGCGACGACGGCATGACCAAGCTGACCGACCAGGCCAGCCAGAAGGTCATGCACGCCGTTTCCAACAAGGTGAAGCTGATCATAACAGAGACCCTGGGCAAGACCGTCGAGGATGTGGCCGTCGCCCTGGTGACCGAGCTTCCCGATATGGATATGGCGAGCATACTGGCCGTCGCGGTCAAGGAGGACGACGATCCCGAGGCCGTGAACGAAGCCGCCGACGAGGCTGCCGGGAAGGTGAACGATCAGTTCGCCGAGCAGGTGCCCTACAAGGCGATGCTCGAAAACCTCTCCAGGGGGGATTTCAAGACCAGGATCATAGACGGCCTGCGCGCGGGCGCGAAGCAGGCGCTGGTCACGCTGACGGGCGAGAGCCTGAATGCCCTGACAGAGCGCTTTGACCTGGCCCTGGAGGCGGCTGAGAACCCGCCCACCGGCCATATCATCGACACCCAGGCCATTTCCGGCGCGGGCGCGAAGAACGTTGGCGTCGCGGGCAGCGTGGCGGTCACCGTGCTGAACGCCGAAACGAAGGCCACCATCGCGGACAGCGGCAAGGCCGTGAAGGTGTCCGGCGACATGACCGTGGCGGCTGACGAGCTGCGCACCGTGAACAACATCTCCTCCGCCGCCGCGGATGCCAGCGGCGACGCCGTGGCCAACCTGAACGCGGGCGCGGAGGAGACCGCCCAGACCGGCGGCGGCGACGAGGCCAATTCCACCGCCGCTAATGAATATGGCAAGGACAAGAAGCAGACCGTCAAGCTCACCGTGGGCGTGGGCGGCACTGCCGAGATCATCCAGGCCGAGAAGGGCGAAAACCGCCCCGGCTTCTACATCACCCTGAAGGAAGGCTATAAGATGCCCTCCGGCAACGCTGTGTCCTATTCCTACAAGGACAGCGACGGCAAAGAGGTGACCGGCACCGTCACCGCCCAGCAGCGGGGCGATCGCTGGTATGTGGAGACCAAGACCGGCGATATCGCCAGGGCTCCTGAAAAGGCGGAGATCACCCTGGAGCTCAAGCCGGAGGAAGACCTGCACGCCATCGGCACGCCCGGCGTTTCAGGAAACAACGTGAGCGCGGGCGCGGTCAGCGTTGGCGTCAAGGGACGCGATGCCAAGGATGGCGCGGTCTCCGCCAAGGTGGGCGACCTGGTCCAGATCAAGGTCGACCGCAGCCAGATCGAGGGCAGCAAGGTCAGCGCCATCACCTACACCTCCGGCGGCAAGCAGATGCAGCTGATGCTGGACAAGGATGGCAAGCCCGATCCCAATAAGACCCCCGTGTACGCCCTGGTCAGCTCCAATGAAAAGGAACTGATCTATACCCTCGCCATGCCGGGCGCGGATATCACCGATCTACAGGTGACCTTCGCCGAGGCGGAGGAAGACGACGACAGCTTTACCTTCGCCACCGACGAAGCCGGCAGGAGCGTCGGCGTCGGCGCGGCCTTCTCCATGGTTTATGGCGATTCCGGCGTCAAGGCCGATGTCGGCAGCCGGAAGATCGTGGCCGGAGCGCTGAACCTCAGCGCGGATTCCACCCATGTGGAAAACCTGGCCGCCGCGGCGGGCACGGATCCCCTGGGCGCGAACGCCGACCTGACGGGCACGGGCATCAAGGACTTTGCATTCGATGCCTCCGTCGCGCTGAATATACTGGATAACGACATCGTCGCTCAGGTGGCCAGGACCGCGAAGGTCGAGACCACCGGCTATACCGCCACCGAAATGGATGAGGCGGGGAAGGAGATCAGGGTCCCCAAGGCGGGTGATCTGAAGGTCACCGCCAGCGAGACCGCCGTGGACAACATCGCCGCCAGCGCGTTCAGCGCGGGGGGCAGCACCGCCGTGGGCGCGAGCGTGGCCATCAACCTTTCCGATTCCAAGGCGCAGGCCCTGTTGGAGGGCGGCGCGAACGTGTCCGGCAGCGCTGCCGTGGCCTCCGTCGGCACCTCCGCGGATGTGACCCGCGCCGTGGCCACCGCGCTGGGCGCGGACATCGCGCGCGGCCTGCTGAAGCTGAACGCGGGCGCGCAGGGCGTGACCGCCGGAGCCAACAGCCTGCTGGACGGCTCCGCCGCGGACAGCTTCCTCAAGGGCGGAGACAAGCCCAAGGGCACCGATACCAACCAGAAGATCACCGACCGGCTGAACGAGAAGAAGGGAGAAAAAGGCTCCGATGCCGATCCCGGCCTGTCCGTCTCCCAGAACGTGATGCGCAGCCAGGGCGTCGAGACCCAGAGCGAGAACGCCGGCAGTGAGGGCACCAATGAAGGCATGGAGGAGCTCAAGGAGAACTCCGACGACGCCTCAAGCCTCAGAAACGAGGACCTGGACACCAGCGCCAAGGTGCAGGTCGGCGCGGTCGTGGGCGTCAACGTGACGGGCCACGCCATGCAGACCAAGGTCGGGACCATCCAGGCCGGCGGCGGCATCACCGCCACGGCCCAGAACATCGGCAATTTCAACACCCAGGGCACCGGCGCGGCCATGTCCTTCGCCGAGAAGGCCAATTCCATCGCCCTCGGCGTGGCCGTCAGTGTCAACAGCAACAAGGCCAACGTCAGCGTGGACGGGGACCTGGTCTCCACAGGCGGCGGCGACGTGAGCGCCACCGCGGACCTGAGCCAGAACCTCACCGGCGACTTCGCCGGCAAGCTGGCCACCCAGTCGCTCTCCGGCTCCGTGGCGGGCAGGGGCTCCGGCATCTCGCTGGGCGGCGCGGTCAGCGTGCTGGTCAGCAAGGGCGAGGCCACCGTGGACATCACCGGCGGCAGCGCGAAAGCGGCCCGGAAGCTCCAGGGCGGCAGCGTCGCCGTGAGCTCCACCGACAAGTCCCGGCTCGCCTCCCGCGCGGGCGGCATCAGCCTGTCCCGCGGCTCCAGCGTGGGCATGGGCATCGCCAGCAACGTCATCATCAGCAAGAACGCCGTAAAGGCCACCGTGGGCGACGACACCCAGATCACCGCCGACAGCTTCAAGCTGAACGCCGAGAAGAAGGCCGTGACGGCTGAGGACTTCAAGCAGCTTATAAACCTGCGCACGCTGGTCACCGATTCCAGCAACCTCACCGACGAGCAGCGCGCCAGCGCCAACACCGGTCTGATCGACTATCACAAGACCACCGACGCCGACGGCAGGACCGCCTATCAGGCGAATGTGGATATCTCCAGCGAAAAGCTGCTGGGCCTGGTGGACGGCCTGAACTTCCTGTCCGGCCAGAATACCTATGTGGAGGCCATCGCGGGCTCCGTCGTCACCGGCAGCAGCACGGCCAGCCTGTCCGGCTCCGTAGCCGTGGCCGTGAACAACAACGACATCCAGGCGAAGCTGGGCAACAACGTCACCGTGAACGCCAATACCGGCGACGCGGACGTGACCGCCTCTAACGGCGCGACCACCCGCGTCATCGCGGGCAGCCTGTCCGCCGCTCCGGCGCAGGCCAGCGTGGGCGCTACCGTGGCCGTGCTCGTAAACAGCGACAAGGCCGTGGCTCAGACCGGCGACAACGCCAATATCGACGCCGCGGGCGGCTTCAAGCACACCGCGGACCAGTCCGGCGACACCCAGCTGTTCACCGGCGCCATGAGCGTGGCGACGAGCGGCAACGCGCTGGGCGGCGCGGTCAACGTGATCGTGAACAAGTCCGTGGCGGACAGCTTCATCGGCAACGATGCTGCCGTCAAGGCCGGCAAGGACGCCGACATCCACAGCAAGACCGAGCTGGACCTCACCCTGATCTCCGGCAGCGCCAACGTGGGCACGGGCTCCGTGGCCGCGGGCGGCACGGTGAACGTGATCGTGGACAAGGCTGAGTCCAAGACCGGGCTGGGGACCAACAACGCTGTGACCGCGGGCGGCAGCCTGTCCGTCACCTCCGACAGCTCCACCCAGATGATCTCCGGCGTGGCCTCCGCCTCCGTGGCCGCCTCGATGGGCGGCACCGGCGCAGGCGCGGTGAACGTGATCGTGTCCAAGTCCGTGGCGGATACCACCGTGGGCAAGGGCGCGGCCCTTACCGCCACGGCGGGCGATATGAAGCTCAACGCCAACAACGACGCCTGGACGCTCAACGCCACCGTCGCGGTGGCGGCGGGCGGCGGCACGGCCATCGGCGGCTCGTTCAACGTGAACGTGTTCAACCGCCAGGCCACCGTGAATATGGCCGACGGCACCCTCAACGCGGGCGGCAGCCTGTACGCCCAGTCCAGCGGCCGCGACACCACCGTCATGGCGGGCCTCGCCCTGGCGGGCGGCGGCGCCGGCGTGTCCGCGGTAGGCAACGTGGGCGTGCTGGTGGAGAAGAACATCATCAATACCAACATCACCAGGGGCGTCACCGCCGTGGCGGGCAAGAACGCCTTGCTGGAGGCCTATTTCAGCGACTACACCGTGGACGCGGCGGGCAGCATCGCCATCTCCGGCATGGGCGTGGGCGTGGGCGCGACGGTGCTCACCGTGGTGAAGAACAACGACATCCAGGCCAAGCTGGGCGCGAGCGACATCGCCGCCTATAACGTCGGCGGCGACGCGGTCAAGTCCCTGAACGGCACCAATGTGAACGGCGTGTACGTGGGCGCGAACGCCGCCGAGACCCAGTTCCTGGGCGGCGCGGGCGTCGCCGGCAGCGCGTCCGCGGCGGTCAACGGCGTGGTGGACGTGCTGGTGAACAACAACACCGTGATCGCCGACGCCTCGAAGTCAACGCTGGTATCGAAAAAGACGGAAAGGATAATGAAGGATCCGGAGTGGGTCTGGAAAAATGTGTTCGTTCCGGTTGAGTTGACGACGAACGCATTGAGACCCAGAACGGTCCGCAGCTCTTTGCCTCTGCAGCAGATATATGGCGCTTTCAACTGGAATGCTTATAAATCGGTCAGGCTGCTGGACGGCTCCAATCTCGTTCTCCAGAGCCCTAATGATGTAGAAAAGCTGAAAACCAGCGCTTATGGGGAATATAAAACGGATTACTATGATGAAGTCATCGGCGGCGACATCACCGTACAGGCGGCGGACGACACCCGACAGACGCTGCTGGCCGGTGGCTTGAGCGCTTCGGCCGGCGCGGGCGTAGGCGCCTCTGTGGTCACGCTGGTTTCCAACAAGACGGTGAAGGCCCTGGCAAAAGACATGGACGCGCTGAAGGACGTGTCTGTGAACGCGGACAATCAGGATGAGATCCTGACGATCGCTGTCAGCGCAGGCGGCGGGACCGTCGGCGTGCAGATCGGCGCTGCGGTCCAGGTGCTGAAGAGCAAGGCCAACGCCCTGGTCAGCGACAACGCGGATGTCAGAAGCGGCGGCGCTGTCAGCATCGGCGCTGTGAACGACGCGATCCTGAACAACGCGGCTGCGGCCGTAGGCGGCGCAGCAGGCGCTGCGGTCTCGCCGGTGGCTGTGGTCACCTATTTCTCCGGCGAGGCGATCGCAGATCTCGGCAAGGACAGCAAAGTCGACAATGCTGACGGGGGCGACTTCTCCGTCACCGCGCGGGCGAACAAGGAGATCGGCCTGTATTCCGTCGGCTTTGCGGTCGGCGGCGGGGTAGGCGTTTCCGGTGCGGGCAACGTGATCGTCAGCAAGGACAGGACCCAGGCCCGGGTGGGAGAGGACGCTGAGATCAAAAGCGCCGGGGATGTCAACGTGACCGCCACCGGTGATTACAGGCTTCGCTCCGCCAGCGGCGCTATCGCGGTCGGCGGCGGCGCAGGCGTGGGCGTCAACGCGGTGGTCAGCGTACTGAAAAGCAATACCATCGCGGAGATGGCCGGCAAGACGAGCAACGCCCAGAATGTCAATGTGCTTGCAGACAGCAGCCGAGAGGTGCTGAGCATGGGCGCTTCCGTGGGCGTCGGCGGCGGCGCGGGCGTGGGCGTGAACGTCATGGTGCTGGTGGCCGGCTCGAAGATGAGCCAGGATTCCGCCGATATGCTCACCTATGGCAACAGTGAAGCCAAGACGGACGAAAATAAGACCTTCGATCCCGCCAAGCTCCTGGCCAAGAAAGGGCTGGCGCGGAAAACCACCGAGTTTGAACGCGACGGGAACGGTAACTTTGTCCTGGATGAAAAGGGCAACCGGAAGACGGTCGAAAGAGATACCCTGACGGCCGCGGAGCTTTCCGGCGATCTGGAGGGCAACGGACACTACGAAACCAAGGAACAGGTCGGCAGCGACGACGGCAACAATGGCCTCAGGTTCGATGGCGCCTCCGGTTATCGCAGCACAGACTTCGATAATGAGAAATTCAAACAAGACGGCGAGACCATGCAGGGCGAGAATCTGGCAGCGAAGGACACCGACGACGTGAAGGCTGCCAAGAACCTGAACGTGATCACCTACGAGAACGAGCCTTCTGACGCGGTGATCGCCCGCATCACCGACACTGCCGGATTGAACGTCAGCGACCATGTCAATGTGAAGGCCAGCCAGGCCGTGGCCGCCGATCTGGTGGGCGCGGCTCTGGCCGGCGGCACCGCGGGCGTGGGCGTCAGCGCCAGTGTCGTGGTGCTGCACAGCAATGTGCTGGCCTCCTCCGCTGGCAATATCGAATCAAGATCGGGCAGCGTATTTGTGACTGCCGAATCCAAGAGCGGGACGATGCGCAACGACACCACCGCCGCCGACCGCGACGCATCCGTGAAGAAGATGTTCGATAAGGTCAACTTCGTGGATAACCCCGCCATCCGGGCCATCGGCGGCTCGGTCGGTCTGGGCGCCGTGGGCGTCGCCGTCGGCGTGGGCGTGGTCTATACGGACAACATCACCCAGGCTGTCCTGGGCGGATACGTGCGGGCTGCCCATGAGTATGTCAACGCGAAGCATGATTATGGTACCGTCCTGGCCGGCACCGGCGCGGTGGCCGGCGGTGGAGTGGGCGTGTCGGCTTCCGTGGCCGTGGCCCAGGCCAACGGCACTGTGAAGGCGATCATCGCCCGCGGCGCGGATGTGAAGACGACGGGGTACTCCGGAGGCGTCGGCATCAGCGTAACCACCGAATCCACCGTGAATGTGGATGCTGTCGCGGCCACAGCCGCCATCGGCGGCGTGGCCGTGAACGCGGGCGTAGCCGTCGCCCTCAACCGGCTGAACCAGACCACCGGCATCGAGGCCGGCACGACTGTTGACACCTCCGATCATCTGGACGTGAAAGCCACCGTGAGATCAGCCAGCGCCAACAGCACCCTGATCTCCGCCGGCCTCGGCGGCGTGGCGGTGGGCCTCGGCGCGGCGGTCTCCGACGTGGCCGCCAACGTGAACACCTTTATCGGCCAGTCCATGCCCACCCAGGCGGGGGACACCAGCGCCAACATGCCTGCCGCCGTGATCAACGCGCGCAAGCTGACGCTGAAGAACGATATCCTGTCCAGCGCTTCCAAGCCGGCGCTGCTGTCCGTCAACGCGGGCGCGGTGTCCGCCGCGGGCAACGTGCTGCTGGCCTTCAACCAGACGAAGGCAGCCGCCATCGCGGAGAACGCGGATATCAAGGCAAAATATATGGATGTCATCGGTAACCTGGCCTCCGAAGCCGTGTCTGATCTGACGGTCGGCCAGCTGGGCGGAGCCGCGCTGGGCATCAGCGTGAACTATGCGGACCTGGCGGCGGAGAACCGGGCGAGCGTCAACAACTCCACCCTGAGCCTGGACTACGATCTGCGAGTGCTGACCAACGAGGACGACCAGGCGACCACCGCCATAGCGCATACCATGGCCGGCGCCCTCGCGGGGATCACCGTTGGCTTCAATACGGCCATTGCCCGGAACAGAACAAAGAACTATGCCACCGTCATCGGCGACCGGCGCATGAACATCAACGGTACCACCACCATCCACGGCAAGGGCAAGTCCAGCGCGGACGCCAGATTCTCCGGCTTCTCCGTGAGCCTCGGCGACATCGCCGCCTCCGTCGTGGTGGCCATGAACGACGCCGACGCGCGGACCACCGTGGTCCACAACAAATTCAAGGCCAACGGGGGCCTGACGCTGGATGTCACCCAGGATGCCGCGACCAACGCGGAAGCCACCACCGGCGGCGGCTCCCTGGTCAGCGCGAAGGTCAACGTAGTCATGGCCTATGGCAAAAGCCATTCCCGGGTGGATGCGGCCATTGCAGGCGGCGGGGAATATGCCTTCCTGAAGTCCACCAACACCGCCAGGGATATAGTCACTTCTACCATCAGGAATTCCTCCTTCTCCGCGCTGACGATGGCCGCCATGGCGGGCGGCGCATACAGCCAGGATGTGTTCAGCACCAGGATCCAGCTCACCGGCGGCAACTACATCATCCGGCGCGACGCGGACGTGAAGCTGGACTACGACCTGCACACCACGGCGGATACATCCCCGTCTTCCACCGGCGTGAGCGCCAGCCTCGGAAACCTCGCGGTTAACCTGGCCCTGGCGAAGAATACCGCCACCGCGGGCGCGGAGCTGGAGATCAGCATCCCGAGGACCCGGAGCGTGGTGCGGGGCAACGTCAATGTCGCCACCACCGGCAACAACGAGGTGAACGCCACCGTGCGCACCGCGGAGCTGTCTGTCAGCGCCGTGTCCGTCGGCGCCAACATCGCCCGGGCGGACCTGAGCACCAACCAGTCCGCTGTGCTGAGCGCGGGCGGCGCTGTGGATATCAACGGCGACCTCAACGTCACCAGCAAGGCAAAAGAAGCGAAGGCGGACGCCTTTATCGGCGCCAACTCCGTGTCCTCGAAGGATTCAGCGAAGAGCATCAGCCTCGTGGGCGTAGGCGTCAGCAAAGCCATCGCCAGGGAAAACCTGATCAACACTGCCGGCGTGCGCGGCGCGGCTTCGGGCACGGAAAAGGTCCTGGCGCAGGTGGATATGGGCGATTACGCCATTGAGACCATCACCGAACCCGACTACGATATCATCAAGTCCGTGACCTACCGGATGAAGGCTGACGGCAAGACGATCACCTCCTCCCAGAGGGATGAAGAGGTGAAAAAGGAATTCATCAAATACTATGAGGCCCTGGACAAAGAGATCTACGACAATTTTCAGGCCCATGGCGACGGCTATGACACAAGGACCCTGCCGCAAGGCATAGATGTCGCGGTCAATAGGATCTCGGCCATGAAAACATACGCGAAGGACCTGCGCGAAAACCTGGATACGAGAAACTGGGCGGAGGGCGATATACGTTTCAAAAACAGCAAATTGGATCAAAATCAGGGGAAAAAGGAGAATCTGCTCACCCCGGACAGCAGTTCCAGCGCGCTGCAAAGCATCTATGATTACTATACCGAATCGGGTTCGGTTTCGCCGGGCGGTATTGCCATGTTCCCCTTTGGAATGAACGTCCCCATCTACGTCAGTATGAACCGGGAGCTGCTGCGGGCGGTCGCGGAGGTGGAGAACATCCAGAGCCGGGACGACAGGTGGAAGATCCTCCAGACGTTCCTTGCCGCTGACGACGCGAAGATCGAGGAATACGCGCTGATGGCTGCCGTTCTGAAGGCGGATGAAGAGAATGCCTTCGACTGGGAGACCACGGTCAACTACGGCACCGTTACTCACGATGTGGAGGTCTGGAAGGAAAACCTCGTGGAGATGGAGGTCGAAAAGGCCGTATTTGATGCGGAAAAGAACCATCTCACCGTGAAGGGCGACGCCAGTGTGATCGCCGGCATGGCGGACGGCGCCCGGAGCCAGGCCAGCGCCCGCACCAACGGCGCGAAGAACATCGGCATCATGTCGATCGGTAGCCTCGAATCCAACGCGACCTCCACCGACAGCGCCAGCGCGATCATCGAGGGCACGAATGTAGATTTTTCCAAGAAACTGGACGTTTCCGCCATCGCCGAGACCGACACCAGCGCCGTGGGCTTCAAGAGCGGAAGCGTTGGCGTGCTGGAGGTGGACCACTCCGATGTGAAGGCCCGGGTGGGCGCCCCCAACGACAAACAGAACGTCAGCGTCGTGATCGGCAAGGATGTCCACCTGAACGGCCAGGGCAAGAACAGCAGCCTGACGATCACCGCGGTCAACCATGGCTACGGCGTTGCCAGCATGGACCAGTCGGACACATCCTGGAGCGCGGGCGCTTTCAAGGTATCCACGCAGACCACGGAGAACTGGCTCGATACGCTGATCACCTTCGGCGAGAATACGGGCGCCAAGGCGGGGAATATCAGCATCGTGTCCCAGGATACCGCTGATGGAGAATCCAGTGTCGATTCCAGCAGCGTCGGCATCCTGATGAACTTCAACACCATGCAGGGCAAGAACACCATCAGCCAGGAGAACAACATCGACTTTGGTAAGTCCGCAAAGATCGAAGGCCTGGGCGGAGAGGTGATCATCGCGGCGGTGCAGAATACCCGGGCGCTTGCCGAGACCCTGAACAACGGCGGCGGCCTGATCTCCGCGGGCGAAGCCCGGGCCCGCAATACGGTGGACCGTACGGCGCGCGTGAACCTCGCGGAGAAGGCGATGATCGACGCCAACAATGGCGGGCTGACCATTAAGGCCATGTCCGGCATGGGCGACAGCATCGTTACGAACGCGCTTACCTCCGGCGTCGGTCTGGCCAGCATCAACGTCGCCAGAGCCAACGCGGAGGTGAACAGCAATGCTGAGATCCTCATTGGCCGCGGCGCGAACCTGGAAAGCGCCAAGCAGACCAGCCTGGATGTGACGGCCACAAGCCATCAGAACTGGAATACCAAGGAAGTACCGGCCGCACTGAAGGCTATCCTGACGAAGATCATCCCGAATTTTGCGGCTGCCAATGGGGATACCTATGCGCCGGGCATCAACACCCGCGGCGAAACGGACGCCGCAGGCCTGGTGGCCGTGCCCAACGGCGTGGCGCACAACACCCTGAACTTCAGGACCTACATCGGCGTCAACGAAGGCTCCGACGGCGCGCGCAGCTCCATCAACAGCGTGCGCGGCGGTAGGGTCGATCTTACTGCCAGCAACAAGGGCCTGACCGCGAAGACCAACAGCATTGCCAAGGGCAAGGGCGGCTTCGGCGTCAGCAATGCCACCGCTACCAACGAGGCGCACCTGCAAAATGTCATCTGGATCGACCGCGCCGATCTTTCAAAGGCGAACCGTAAAGTCACGCTGCTGGCTGCGAACGACGGCACCGGCGCCGACCGCATCCACCTGGCATCCAGCTCCTACGCGGAGCTGAGCGGCCTGGGAGGTAAGGTGGCCCCCACATCCCGCGTCACCGGTACCCAGGTGAATCAGATCCGCACCAATGATGTCAGTCAGGTGACCATGCCTTCCGATGCGACGCATATCGCGTCCAGCCCCAGCAAGGCCCTGCGGCTTGAAACGGACGCTTCCTACAAGCGCTGGGAAGTCGACCTGTGGTTCTTCGTGCTCACGCTTACCAGGGCGAATGTCGTGAAGGACATCAGCCTGAACAGCTTGAACCGCTGCGACTTCTGCAATGACGGACAGACGGTGGATGTGGAGCCTACGGCGCAGGATACCACCATCCAGGAACGCCATCAGGAGGCCTTTAAGCGGGCCATCAACGCAAGTCTCCAGGCGCGGGCGAAGGCGGCTCAGTTCGGCGCGGACGCAAGCGCAAACCGGGCATACTTCCTGGCGAAGGGTCTTGTTCCGCTGACCTATCTTAACACTTTGGCTACGGGCCGAAAAGTGACATTCAAGGCCCGCTACGGCGAGCAGGAGGATAAGGCGGCCGGCGCGATCTTCCTGACGGAGCTCCAGCCGATGCTGGAAAAGGACGCTGCCCTCGGCGCGGACCGGCTGGACCGGTATCGCCTGTGGCGCAACAGCCTGACCCAGCACGATGTGACGCTGCTGCCCAACGCCACCCGGCTGTACGGCGGCGTGAAGCTGGACTACGTCTCCGAGATCCTGCGCAACATCGAGGAGGGCTACACCATCGATGTCACCACTGCCCTCAACAGCTATGCGCTGCAAGACCCGGTGATCCCCATCGGCTCCAACGCGAGCCTGAATCTCTCGGATGGCACGCTCACGCTGCCGGCCCTGACGGATTACGAGCTGTATCTGGATGAGGTCTCCGGCGCGTGGCTGCTGAAACAGCTCGGTTCCGGTCTCATCCGCAGGCTGGAAGCCCCGGTGGAGGATGTCAACGACTATCTGCTGAACGATGTGGACCCGCGGGTCACCACCCTGCCCACCGGCCCGATCCTGGAGGGCCTCACCCCGAATGGCGATGTCGAAGGCTGGAAGCTCTACTGGCTCGTCGACACGCCGGAGACCGCCGCCGAGGACGATCAGGTGCTCATCGCCCTGCTCCACAACGAGGAGACGGACGAGGTGGTCGCTTTCCGAACGACCAGGGCCCTGCTCGAGGCGAACGTGGAGCCCGTCGCCGTGTCCCTGTACATCTTCCGCGACAGCAAGTCCGACCGCATGGGCGAGGTGAAGTATAACGTCGTGTTCTTCGATACCCCCGCGGGCGAGCGGAGCCTGGTCATGGTGATCACCAATGTGCTGGACGGGCGCGAGCTCGAGCTGCCCAAGCCCCTGAAGGTCGTCCTGCGCGCCTTTGAGGTCGAGGGCGCAAGCCTGCCCGCCTACGGCCTGACCGATCACTACTTCGTGATGTGCGATGGCACCGCCGGACAGGTGGCCATGTTCGATGGCTTCTACACCAACACCTTCGATGGCGATACCTTCGAGAGCGACTACATGAGGATCGAGGGCATCGAGGATGGCGAGCTGAACGTCACCATCAAGAAGGATCAGCCCATCTGGCCCGAAAAGAGCGATGAGACCCACGCCCAGGACCTGAATGGGACCCAGTACGAACAGATGCAGGGCGTCTGGCAGGAAGCGCTGGCCCCGGCAGCATGACCTGACAAACACACCCCCCAAAAAAGGAGCCGCCCCGGCGGCTCCGATTTGGCTATATGCGGGCGTGAATAGACGAGGCGTCTCCGCCCCCGAACTGGACCCTGTCCCCACGGATCCCGACCCAAGACGACCCCACATCAAGGAGGAACAGACGATGAACAAAACCCTTTGCCTGCTGGCCGCGCTGCTGCTGGGCCTGCTGCTCGTCATTCCGGCCTGCGCGGAGGAAGCCCCGCAGGACCTCTCGGAATGGACGGTCATGTTTTACTTCTGCGGCAGCGACCTGGAGAGCGGTCACGGCTACGCCTCCTACAACCTGGCGGAGATCTCCTATTGCCTGACCTACGATACGATCCTGAACGCCCGCGAGGGCAAACCGGACGTCGCGCCCGAGACGGAGGCCGTGAACGTGGTGATCCAGACCGGCGGCAGCAGGGAATGGCACGCCAAAGAGCTTGGCATGGACGTAAAGACGGACGCGCTGCAGCGCTGGCACTTCCGTCCGGCCAGGAACGTGACTGAAAACACCCTGCAAAACCTGTTGCAATCGGGCGAATTGTCCAGCAAGGCTTTTCTCGGAGCCTTTGCCGACGCCGTTCACGACGACGCCGCCATCGAGCCCGTGCAGGAACTGCCCCTGGCCAGCATGGCGGACCCCGGGACCCTTGCCGATTTCATCCGCTGGAGCGCCGAGACCTATCCGGCGGAAAAATACTGCCTGGTGCTGTGGGACCACGGCACCGGCGCGAAGAACGGCCTGCTCATCGACGAGCTGTTCGGAGGCGACACGATGCGCCTCGACGAGTTGAAAGCCTCCCTGGACGATGCCGGCGTCCACTTCGAGGCCGTCCTGTTTGACGCCTGCCTGATGGCGAACCTGGAGACCGCCTGCGCCATCAAGGACAGCGCCGACTGGATGATCGCCTCCGAGGAGCTGGTCGCCGGCAAGGGCACCGCGATGCATTCCTGGCTCCAGCAGCTGTACCTCACGCCCCAGTGTGACGGCATGCGGCTGGGCCGCTGGGTCTGCGAAATGACGCAGGAGAAGTACGCCCAGGAGGTCTCCGGGCAGGCGGAGGACACGCTGACCTGGTCGGTGATCGACCTGAGCAGGATCGACCGGCTGGCGGCGGCCTTCGACGATTTCTTCGCCGTCTGCGACAGCGTATACGTCAACAGCGCCTATTCTACGGTCGCCTTCTGCGAAATGCTGAACAACGCCTTCGAGTTTGGACTGGGCGACGCGGACATGATCGACCTGGCGAGGATCCCGTATCATTCCTACAGCGTCATCGGGCTGGATCAGGGCCTGTACACGGAGCTGCTGGACGCCCTGACCGAAGCCGTGGCATACAACACCCACGGGCCGAACCGCGCCAGCGCGGGCGGTATGTCCTTCTGCTATGCGGCCAGGGCCACTCGGGCCGAGCTGGACACTTACGCCAAAGCCTGCCCCTCCGCCCACTACCTGGCCCTGATGGACGCCATCAATCCCAACTGGAAGGCGCCGGAATGGGTGTATGAAAAGGCTGAAAAGCTGCCGGAGATCGTGGACATGCCCAGCTACCAGATCCGCGTGGAAAAGGGCTTTGGGTCGGACGGCACGCCCAATATCGCCATCGTGGACGGATACCCGTGCCTGTGGAACGTCCACGTCGACGTCAGCCGCCTGAACCCGGCTTCGGGGAATATCGTGCGCCTGGGCAGAACGGACGCCGAATACGCGCTGGACGCCGCCTCGCAGCGGATCTCCTACGGCCTGCCGGGCCTTGTCAACTGGCCCACGCTGGAGGACGTGCACTGCTCCGCCGAGCTGGTCAGCAAGGATTACATGGGCAATCGGCTGTACAATGTCCCCATCATGATCAACGGAGACACGTACCTGCTGCGCTGCGGCCTGGAGGAGGACGGCCGACCGGTCGTCTACGGCTTCTGGGAGGGCTACAACGCCGACAGCGGCGTATTCAGCCGGAATGTGGTCCCGCTCGCCAGGATGGCGGGCCAGGACTATAACCTGCTCTATCCCATCGACGGCACTGAGGGCAGCGGCACGCGCTATGAATCCAGCGAACCGATGACGATGTACCGCTCGCTGGAGATCTCGACCAAGCCGCTGGAACCCGGTACCTACTATCTGGATTACGTGGTGGAGGACATCTTCATGCGCCAGCTGCCCGTCGGCCGGGTCGAGGTGCTTTGGGACGGACAGCGGCTGACCGCGTCCGCCGGGAGCAACTGGCAGGGGGAACAGACGCTGACCGTGGCGGGGTAGGGCGGGGGAGCTCCTGTCCCTGAAAGGAACAGATACCGCGAGAGGAGAGAGATCGATCATGGATATCAGGATCATGCTGCTGCTTCAGGACTTCAGAAACGGGGCAGGCGCGTTTTTGGCGGATTTTTTCTCAAAGATGACCTTTCTCGGAGAGCTGAATACGGTCATCGTCATCATGGCGATCATCTACTGGGCGGTCAGCAAGGAATTTGGCGCGTACCTGCTGATGGGCTGGAGCGGCAACAGGCTGGTGAACGGCGCCCTCAAGGTGACGGCCTGCGCCTACCGGCCGTGGATCCGCGACGCGCGCATCGTGCCCTTCGGCAGCTCCATGACCACGGCCACGGGCTATTCTTTCCCCAGCGGGCATACCATGAATGCCGCGACGGTGTTCGGCGGCGGAGCCGTGCGGAAGGACGTTGGCCGGGCCCTGAGGATCACACTGGGCCTGACCGTCGCGCTGGTCGCGTTTAGCCGTAACTATCTCGGCGTGCACATGCCCCAGGACACCCTGGTGGGGATACTGGCCGGCATGCTCGTGATGGCATTGACGGTCAGGCTGATGGGATGGGTCGAGGCGCACCCCGAGAAGGACATCCTCGTGGCGGGGATCGGCGTCGGATTGGCCATCGTGGTGGCCGTGTATGCCGCCTGCAAGTCCTATCCCGCGGACTATGACGCGGAGGGCAAGCTCCTGGTCGACGGCGCTAAGATGGCCAATGATACCTTCAAGGGCGTCGGATACTGCACAGCTTTCCTGGTGGGATGGATCCTTGAACGGCGCTTTGTGGGATTCTCCACGGACATTCCCATGATCCGGAGGGTGACGCGGGTCGCGACGGGCGTGCTCAGCTATTATGCGGTCAGCTTGATCGTCGCGCCTCTCGTAAAAAACCTGCTGCCCGGCGCGGCGGGGTCGATCGCGTCCTGCTTTATCCAGATACTGTATATCTCGTTCCTCTTCCCACTGTGCGCAAAGCGTCTGGAGAAAGCGGAAGCTTGCGACAAATAAGGACTTGAAACCAAGGAGTGACCACGCGATGAAAACGAAATTCTCTCTTCTGCTCATTGTTTTCCTGCTTTTGTGCACGCAGGCGATGGCATCACAAAATGATACGCCCTTCCTGCGCATAGACCGGGACGATCCCCAAGCCTGGAAGGGTGAATTGGATAATGTCCGCCTTCTGATACTATACTCAAATAAAATATAGACGATCAAAAATTGATATGGTATAATGGAATCGGTGATGAGAGATGACAGGATTCCAGATAAGCAAAGAAGAATACGAAGCGATCAAGGGAGCAGAAAGAGCGACCGCAGACAA
>JAFUWR010000114.1 GCA_017471125.1 Clostridia bacterium
AAGAAGATCTCCGACGCCACCGTCCGCCGGGTGGAGCGGAAGCTGGAGGAGCGGGGCTACATCCCCAACATGGCCGCCACGCTGCTGGCGCGGAACGATTCGCGCATCATCGGCGTGGTGGTGAAGGACCACGAGAAGTACGAGGGGCGGCTGCTGGAGGACCCGTTCATATCGGCGTCGCTGAACGACCTTGCCGACGAGATCGAGGGGCGCGGCTACTTCATGATGCTCAAGAAGGCCAGCGCCGTGATGGACATCGTGCGCTTCGCGTCCATGTGGAACCTGGACGGCATGGTGGTGATGTGCTTCTGCGCCGACGAGTACCAGAACCTGCGCGACCACATCCGCGTGCCCTTCGTGACCTACGACGGCTTCATGGACGGCGCGAGCCGCATCAGCAACGTGATGCTGGACGACTTCGACGGCGGGCGGCAGGCGGGCCTGTATTTGAAGGAGATGGGGCACCGGCGGGTGCTGTTCGTGGCGGACAACCACATCTGCATGGACTGGGACCGCTATTGCGGCCTGTGCGAGGGGCTGGGCTTCAAGGCGGACTATCTGGAGGTCCCCGTGCGAGGGGCCGAGCGGCTGGCGTTCTATTCGGAGAAGCTGCCCGTCCTCCGCGCCCACACCGCCACCTTCGCCGCGTCGGACTTCTACGCGCTGGAGCTGATGTCCTTCCTCCGCTACAAGGGCGTGCGGGTGCCGGAGGAGATGTCGCTGGTGGGCTTCGACGGCAGCCGCCTCTGCCGGATGACCATCCCCACGCTGACCTCCGTGTCCCAGGACTGCCGCCTCCGCGCCTCCACCGCCATGGACCTGCTGATGAACATGATCTCAAACCCCGATTGCGCCAAGACCCTGCGCCTGCCCGTGCGGTTGGAGCGCGGCGGGAGCGTGCTGCCGTGCAGGGGGTGAACGGTGGACAAAGCCGCCCGGAGGTGGTATAATCATGTCATATCAACTCCGGGGAGGGTTATTATATGTATGATTACCTGATCGTCGGCGCGGGCCTGTTCGGCGCGGTGTTCGCCCGGGAGGCGGCGGACGCGGGCAAGCGCGTGCTGGTCATCGACAAGCGGCCGCACATCGCGGGCAACGTGTACACCGAGGACGTGGAGGGCATCCACGTGCACCGCTACGGGGCGCACATCTTCCACACCAACGATAGCACGGTGTGGGGGTATGTCACGCGCTTCGCCACCTTCAACCGCTTCACCAACAGCCCGGTGGCGAACTACAAGGGGGAGCTTTACTCGCTGCCCTTCAACATGTACACCTTCAACAAGATGTGGGGCGTGGTGACGCCGGAGCAGGCCGCCGCGAAGATCGCCGAGCAGCGCAGGGAGATCGTGGGCGAGCCGAAGAACCTCGAGGAGCAGGCCATCTCGCTGGTGGGCCGCGACATCTACGAGAAGCTCATCAAGGGCTACACGGAGAAGCAGTGGGGGAGGGACTGCCGGGACCTGCCCGCGTTCATCATCAAGCGGCTGCCCGTGCGGCTGACCTTCGACAACAACTACTTCAACGCGCTCTACCAGGGCATCCCGGTGGGCGGGTACACGAAGTTAGCGGAGAACCTGCTCGACGGCATCGAGGTGCGGCTGTCCTGCGACTACTTCGCCGACAAGGCCGCGCTGGACGCGCTGGCGGACCGGGTGGTCTATACCGGGCCCATCGACGCCTATTTCGATTATAAGCTGGGCACGCTGGAATACCGGTCGGTGCGGTTCGAGACGGAGCTTTTGGACATGCCCAACTTCCAGGGCAACGCCGCCGTCAACTATACCGACCGGGAGACGCCCTGGACCCGCATCATCGAGCACAAGTGGTTCGAGTTCGGGAAGGACGCCCAGGGGAACGACCTGCCCAAGACCGTCATCAGCCGGGAGTTCTCCTCCGAGTGGAAGCCCGGCGACGAGCCCTATTACCCTGTCAACGACGCGAAGAACGGGGCGCTGTATCAGCAGTACAGGGGCCTCGCCGACCGGGAGGAGAAGGTCGTGTTCGGCGGCAGGCTGGGAGAGTATAAGTATTACGACATGGACCAGGTCATCGCCGCGGCGCTGAGGTGCTGCGGGAAAGAGTTGGGGTAGGGGAGACAAGCCTCATCGAAGAATAATATGTCCGCGGATATGTTTCCTCCGGGGGCACAAGGCCACCTTTAGTAAAGGTTGCCTTTTTCCCCCGTAGCCCCTTTTTCTATCCAAACTTACGTTAGTACGATATGGAACATTCCGCGTTGACCATATGCACAGCAATAGACGGGCGGGCGCCGCAACGGCGCCCCTACGGGAGAACGACCTCTCCGTCAGCCTTCGGCTGCCACCTCCCCTGGGAGGGGAGGCAAGAGGGTCACGATGATACGCGGCAGCGGGTAACTGACTAATGCCTATTGCCTATTGCCTAATGCCTCTTCTGCGCGTCAGCGGGGTATACGACTGTTCCTGTTTCTCATGTAAAAACCGCTCGAGCGCATGCCCGGGCGGTTTTCTACGGCCTGTGTATCTCGTAATTCTTCCGATAGGCGCTGGGGGTGACGCCGGTGTAGTGGGAGAAGTGGCGGGAGAAGGAGTAGGGGGTGGCGAAGCCGGCGATCTCGGCGATGTCGGCGATGGAGTACTTGGAGTCGGTGAGCAGGGCGCAGATCTCCTTGAGGCGGGTCTGGACGATCAACTGGTTGACGGAGCAGCCGAACAGCCGCTGCACCACCCGGCTGGTCTGCCGAACGCCGAGGCCCAGGGCGTCGGCCACGTCGCCGATGGTGATGTTGTTGAACACGTTTTCCGTGATGAAGGTGACGATCTGGTTCACGCGGTAGCTGTCCTCGGACTGCTTGAGCCGCTTGATCTGGGTCTTTTTGTTTTCGCCCACCGAATCGACCAGCTCCAGGAGCAGCGTGTGGACGATGCAGGCGATGGACACGGAGCTGATGACGTTCGTGGCCTGGGACTTGAGCATCAGCGCGTCGGCCAAGGCGTGGAAGGTGGGCGTCTCCCGGAGGGCCATGGGCGCGCGGACCTCGTTGAAGGTCTCGTTGATGGCGGCGCTGCGGGAGTGGATCTCGAAGCCGATGACCAGCTTCTTCGTGAACCCGGCCAGGTCCTCGATGGTGTGGGCGATGCCCGCGGGGATGAAGATGTACTCCCCGGCCTGGCAGGTCACGTCCGGGAAGGCGCTGGAGAAGTCGAAGCGCAGCGCCCCCTCGCAGACGTAGTGCAGCTCGTGCACCGTGTGCTTGTGCTGCCGGTTGTTGAGCGAGTCCTCGTCGGAGGCCCGGGTGCGGCACCAGGACACGCTGGAGCGCATGGCGTCGCCGGAATAGGAGAGGTTCATGTGCAGCATGCCCGGGTTCCCCGCGGGCGGCTGCGCGCGCGTCGTCATGTCAAGTCCCCCTTCCCATATCGCCGCTAAGGTTTCGCTAAAAGAATACTTTACTAAGGGCATTATAGGACATGTCAGGATAAAACACAATAAAGATGTCCAGAATTGGTATTTTTATGACTTTGCGCGGTATTGCCGTTTGTGGGTGGACTTTTTATAATATTGATAACAGGTATTGAAAAATATAGCCTCCCGGTTTGTGCGGTCGGACGAAAGGTTGAAGGAATCTTAACCTCTTAACGTCGTATCACATCGACGTGTGAAAGCGCATGTCGTTATATGAGGATAACAAGGAGGGGTAGAATGAAAGACATTCTGCAAAAGATCAACGACAACTTCGAGCGGTGGTGCATGATGCTGCTGTTCGTACTGTTGTTTTTGATCGTCATGGCCGGGATCATCTCGCGCACGATCTTCAACAGTCCCTTCACGTGGACCGAGGAAGCGGCGCGCCTGGCCTTCATCTGGATGATCTTCCTGGGCATTTCCTACGGCACCAAGTACGACAAGCACATCAACGTGACCATCCTGTTGGACAAGATGCCCGCGAAGGTGGCCCGGGGCTTCTACATCTTCTGGGACCTGGTGGCCCTGGTGCTCTACATCTGGGTCAGCATCTACGGCGTGCAGTACATCGGCTACATGGCCGGCTCCAAGACCAGCGTGCTGCGCATCGACCAGGGCATCACCACCTCGATCGTGGCCTTCAGCGGCATACTGAACTGCTATCGCATCATCGAAAAGATGGTCAAGGAGCACATCCCGGCATTCAAGGAGGCGAAGTAAGTGAGCACGGCATTCATCGCGTTCCTGGTCATATTCGTGGTGTTCCTGTTCTTCGGGGCGCCCATCTACCTGTCGCTGCTCACCAGCGGCCTGGCCTACGTGTTCATCCACGGCGGCATCGACAACATGGCCGTCATCGCCAAGATGTACGGCAGCCTCAACAACTTCGTGCTGCTGGCCATCCCCATGTTCATGATGGCCGGCAAGATCATGAACACCGGCGGCATCACCGACCGCATCTTCGGCTTCTGCCGCTCCCTGCTGGGCCACTTCCCCGGCGGTCTGGCCTACGTGAACATACTGTCCTCCTTCATCTTCTCGGGCATGTCCGGCTCCGCGCTGGCGGACGTGGGCGGCCTGGGTGCGGTGGAGATCAAGGCCATGCGCGACGAGGGCTATGAGGACGACTTCATCTTCGGCGTCACGGCGGCGTCGGCCACCATGGGTCCCATCGTGCCGCCGTCCATCCCGATGGTCATCTACGGCGCGGCGGCGTCGGTGTCGGTGGGCACGCTGTTCATGGCGGGCGTCGGCCCGGGCATCGTCATCGCGCTGGTGCTGGGCGTGTACGTGTTCATGACCGCCAGGAAGCGCAACTATCCCGTCCATCCCAGGGCCTCCCTGAAGGACGTGGGCAAGTGGTTCATGAAGAGCTTCTGGGCCCTGCTGATGATCGCCATCATCCTGGGCGGCATCTCCTCCGGCCTGTTCACCCCCACCGAGGCGTCCTGCATCTCCATCGCCTACTGCATCCTGGCCGTGTGCGGCATCTACCGCGACATGAAGCCCAAGGAGCTGATCCGCTGCGTCAGCGACACCGTGGTGGACATCGTGCCCGCGCTGGCCATCGTGTGCTCCGCGTCGCTGTTCGGCTGGGTGCTGCAATTTGAGCACCTGGGCAAGCTGATATTGAACGGCATGCTCGCCGTCACCACCAACAAGTGGCTGATCCTCCTGATGATCGACCTGATCCTGCTGTTCTTCGGCATGATCCTCGACTCCACGCCGACCATACTGCTGCTGGTGCCCATCTTCCAGCCGCTGGTCAAGCAGGTGGGCATCTCCGAGATCCACCTGGGCGTCGTGGTGGTGCTGAACCTGATGATCGGCCTGATGACCCCGCCCTACGGCCAGTCGCTGTTCATGCTCTCGGGCGCGACAAAGACGCCGTTCAACAAGGTCGTCAAGTACATCGCCCCGTGGCTCATACCGATGTTCATCGCCCTGGCGCTGGTCACGTTCTTCCCCTGGATCTGCCTGACCATCCCGCGCATCTTCGGCATGGGCGTCTGACAATGTTGCCTTGCGGCGGACGCCGCTGAAATAAAAAAATGGAGGGAACACAACATGAAGAAGATCCTTTGTCTGACGATCGCCCTGCTGATGGCGCTGACGGCCTTCGCCGCGCTCGCCGAGGACCACTATCCGGGCTTTGACGTGCAGTATCGCGAGGGCGATCCCGCCGCCAACACCGACGTGGAGATCACCTCGACCGACAAGATCATGTGGACCATCGCGGTCTGCGTCACCGAGGACAACCCCCAGTCCGTGGGCGTGACCCGCATCGGCGAGGAGCTGGCGGAGAAGACCAACGGCAACTTCACCTGGGACATCTTCTACAACTCCGAGCTGGGTTCTGAGGGCGAGGCCGTCGAGCTGTGCCGCAACAACACCGTGCAGTTCGTCACCTCCAACGTCACCACCATGCCCGACTACGTGGAGCGCATCGGCGTGTACGCGCTGCCCTACCTGTTCCACACCGCCGAGGACCAGCTGACCTACCTGGCCACCTCTCCCGTCGCCTTCGACATGTGGAAGGACCTGGAGGAGCAGTCCAACCTGGTGACCCTGGGCTTCCAGTGCTCCGGCTCCCGCTGCCTGTCCACCAAGGGCGTCAAGCAGATCGCCGCGCCCGCCGACCTGAAGGGCGTCAAGGTCCGCTGCATGGGCGCGCAGGTCTGGCAGGATGTCATCGCCGCGCTGGGCGCGACCCCCGTGCCGGTGGCCTATACCGAGCTCTACACCGCCCTGCAGACCGGCGTCGTGTCCGGCCAGGACAACCCCGCCTCCAACACCGTGGACGGCAAGTTCTACGAGGTGCTGGATACCTTCTATGAGACCAACCACTGCTACCTGATCTCCGGCTTCTACACCAACGCCACCGCGTGGGACAAGCTGCCCGAGGATTACAAGGCGCTGCTGGCCGGCCTGTGCCAGAAGTACCTGGGCGACCAGTACAAGATCGACATCGACGCCTTCACCGAGGACTGCTACAAGACCATGGAGGACGCGGGCGTGAAGATCGTCGGCCAGGACGAGCTGGACATGGACGCCTTCTATGCCTCCGCCGCCGAGATGATCGAGAACAACTACATGAGCGACGACGCCTATAAGACCACCATCGAGGACGTCAACGCCACCTTCGGCTACTGATATTCAGCGACAGTCTGATATGGACCGGGGCCTCTCCCTCTCTGTCGGGAGGGAGGGGCTCGATTGATATTGATTAGTGTGGAGTTTGGAGTGTGGAGTGAGGAGTTGTGGTGGAGATCCTGACGGATCTCTTTGACATAAAAGCTCACAAGCGGCGTTTGAGCGTCATAGGTGAAGTTTGAATAAAAACAAATCCGCAAGGATTTGGACATGAACTCCACTCTCAACTCTCCACACTCCACACTCGTTCATCCTGCACGTCAACGGCAGGAACGGAAGATAATAAATGGGAGGAAGTTTGTTTTATGGCAAGCGTATTGGTCTCCGCGTCCCACTTTGACACCCTATGCCAGGACGCCTGGAAAATGTTCACGGACAACGGCGTGAAGGTCATCTTCGACCCGGCGCGCTCCTTCCCGGCCTATTCCTCCGAGGAGATCGAGGCCATGCCCGAGCGGGAGGACATCGTGGCGGCGCTGATCGGCATGGACGACTTCCGGGACGAGCGCAAGTACAAGGCCCTGCCGAACCTGAAGGCGGTGGCGAAGTTCGGCGTGGGCGTGGACAACATCGACGGCGAGCTGGCGAAGCAGTACGGCGTCAAGGCCCTGAACGCGCCGGGCCAGAATTCCAACGCCGTGGCGGAGCTGACGGTGGGCTTCATGATCGACCTGCTCCGGCACGTGGTGCCGCTCCACAAGGACATGGAGAAGGGCCTGTGGCCGCGCTTCATGGGCAGCGAGCTCAAGGGCAAGACCGTGGGCCTGCTGGGCTTCGGGGCCATCGCGCGGCTGGTGGCGAAGAAGCTGACGGCATTCGACGTGAAGGTGCTGGCCTTCGACCTCTATCCCAACGAGGCGGCGGCCAAGGAGCTGGGCGTCACCATGACCACCCGCGAGGCCGTCATCACCCAGAGCGACATCGTGTCCATCCACATCCCCGCCACCCCGGACACCCACCACCTGTTCAACAAGGAAACCTTCGCCGCCATGAAGGACGGCGCGTACCTGGTCAACGCCGCCCGCGGCGCGCTGGTGGACCTGGACGACCTGGCCGACGCGCTCAAGTCCGGCAAGATCGCCGGGGCCGCGCTGGACGCCTTCGAGGTGGAGCCGCTGCCCCTGGACGCGCCCATCCTCCAGTGCGAGAACATCGTGCTCACCCCGCACACCGGCGCGGAGACCCGGGAGTCCTACTACAACGTCAGCGTGACCACCGCCTCCGACATCCTCAAGGTGTTGAAGGGGGAGGAGCCGAGATTTTGGGTGAATCGGTGATCGAGGCAGTAGGCAGTAGGCAGTAGGGAGTAGGGGCGCTGCCCCCAGCGCCCGAGGAAATCGCGAAGTCAGAAGGATTTTGATATGCTGTTAGAGAATAAGATAGCGGTCGTCACCGGGGCGGGCACGGGCATCGGCAAGGCGGCGGCGATGAAGCTGGCGGGCGAGGGCGCGACGGCGTGCCTGCTGGGCCGCACCGCGGGGACGCTTGAGGCCGTGAAGGACGCCATCGAGGCAAGTGGCGGCAAGGCGTCCGCATACGTCTGCGACGTGACGGACGAAACGCAGGTCCGGGCCACCGTCGGCGCGATCCTCTGCGACCACGGGCGCATCGACATCCTCGTCAACAACGCCGGGATGTCCCGGGAGCAGCCGTTCCTGGAGATGACCGTGGAGACCTTCGATGCGATCATGACCACCAACCTGCGCTCCGTGATGCTGATGCTCAAGGCGGTGCTGCCGTCGATGGCCGAGCGCAAGTCGGGCAACGTGGTCAACATCGGCTCCGGCGCGGCCATCCGCGGCCTGCCCGGCAGCGCGGCCTACTCCGTGTCCAAGGCGGGCGTGGTGGCGCTCACCCAGGCGCTGGGCGACGAGCTGCGTCCCCAGGGCATCCGGCTGAACGTCATCTGCCCCGGCCCGGTGGACACCGAGCTGTTCCAGAAGTCCGAGCGCCGTCAGTTCATACTGGCCGCCGGGGGCGACGTGTTCGACACCGAGACCGTCGCCAACGGCATCCTCTTCCTGGCCTCCGACCAGTCGAAGGGCATGAGCAGCCAGACCCTGGTCATGCGGGGCTTCAACCGGTGGTAGACGCAGACGCGCCGCCCTTGCAGGGGCGCTGCCCTTGCCGGGACGCTGTCCTTGTAGGGGCGCTGCCCCCAGCGCCCATCCTTGTAGGGGCGCTGCCCTCAGCGCCCGTAAAACAGAAAGGAGTCATTCCCATGCAAAAGCTATTCGGAACCGTAGTGCCGATCGTCACCCCCCTGACCGACGCCGACACCATCGACGTCCCGTCCCTGCACAAGCTGGTGGACCACGTCATCGACGGCGGCCTCCAGTGCCTGTATCCCTGCGGCACCACCGGCGAAATGATGTACCTGACCGTGGAGGAGCGCAAGCTGGTGGCCGAGGAGACCGTCAAGCACGCGGCCCATCGGGTGCCGGTGTTCGTCCACGTGGGCGCGTGGAACCTCAAGGACACCATCGAGCTCGCGCAGCACGCCGAGAAGATCGGCGCGGACGGCATCGGCGTGGTGACCCCGGCGTTCTACAAGCTCAGCGACCAGGGCCTGGTGGACTTCTACATCGCCGTGGCGAACAGCGTGTCCAAGGACTTCCCGGTCTACATGTACGCCATCCCCCAGAACGCCATCAACGACGTCAACGCCGACGTCTGCGAGAAGGTGGCCGCCGCCTGCCCGAACGTGCTGGGCATCAAGTACAGCTACCCGGATTTCACCAAGCTCCAGCAGTTCATGCTGGTCAAGGACCAGACCTTCTCCGTGCTGGTCGGCCCCGACCACCTGTTTGAAGCGCTGTGCGCCGTGGGCGGCGACGGCGTCGTCTCCGGCAACGCCATGGTCGTCCGCGAGCACTACGCCGCCATCTGGGACGCCATCCAGAAGAAGGACTTCGACCTGGCCACCAAGTACCAGCGCCGCACCAACGTGCTCAACGCTACCATGTGCGCCATCAATAACATCGCCGCCTATAAGGTCATCCTCAAGGAGGAGGGCGTCATCGCCACCAGCAATATGCGCCGCCCCATGGAGAACCTCACCCCCGAACAGGAAAAGGCGCTGCTTGAAAGGATGAAGGAGCTGGACTACAAGAACGTCGTCATCTGATGACGGCATGACAACGGGGCTGTTGCGCCTGGCGCAGCAGCCCCTGTATTGTATAACGCCGACATCCCCGTCAATACTCAACAGGGGTGATGACGGTGACGGGCAAGGCGATCGACCGATGGGCGCTGACGGCGCTGTGCGCGGTGGGGGTATATCTATTCTACCTGAACGCGGGGCTTGCGATCCCGGTGAGCGCAGTGCTGGGGTTTGCGACGGTGGCGCTGCTCAGATACCTATGGGAACGCAGACCGGGGCGGGGAAGGGTCACTTCCGGCC
>JAFUWR010000115.1 GCA_017471125.1 Clostridia bacterium
CAGCGCCATCAGCGCGGCCAGCGCGATCGCAAACAGCTTCTTCATGGTGTCTATCTCCTTTTCGCGGTATGCTGCTACCATTATAGCATACCCCATCCCCCGTGACAACGAAGAATTTGAGGCGAAAATGTTACCGACCCTGCCGTGAAATAACGCGCCGTTGCTGGAACATATCAATGGAATGTGCTATAATGCCCGTGACGAACGAACGAGGTGACATGACATGAGGATCGTAGTGAAGGTCGGCACGTCCACGCTGGCCCACAGGACCGGGCACATGAACATCCGCCGGGTGGAGGCGCTGTGCAAGGTGCTGTCGGACGTGAAGAACGCGGGGCACGAGGTCATACTGGTGTCCTCGGGGGCCATCGGCATGGGGGTCGGCAAGCTGTCGCTGGCGAAGCGGCCGGACGACATCCCCACCAAGCAGGCCGCCGCCGCCGTGGGCCAGTGCGAGCTGATGTACACCTACGACCGGCTGTTCTCGGAGTACAATCATACGGTGGCGCAGCTGCTGGTCACCGGCAGCGACGTGGAGGACGAGGTGCGCCGCGGCCACTTCCACAACACGCTGTACCGGCTTTTGGAGCTGGGCGCGCTGCCGGTCATCAACGAGAACGACACCATCGCCACCGACGAGATCGTCATCGGCGACAACGACACGCTGTCCGCCATCGTCGCCGCCACGGTGCAGGCCGACCTGCTGGTGGTGCTGTCGGACATCGAGGGGCTGTACACCGCCGATCCGCGGCAGGACCCCTCCGCACGGCTCATCAACACCGTGATGGACATCACCCCGGAGGTCGAGGCCCTGGCCGGGGGCAACGGCACGTCGCTGGGCACCGGCGGCATGGTGACCAAGCTGCGCGCCGCCCGCATCGCCGGGGAGGCCGGCATCGACATGGTGATCGCCAACGGCCAGGACCCCGAGCTGCTCTACGACATCCTCGACGGCAAGCCCGTCGGCACGCGATTCATCGGGAGGAGAAAAGCATGACCACCTTCGACATACTGCGCGAAGCCCGCGCCGCCTGGCCCGCCCTGCAGGCCGCCGACACGAACAAGAAGAACAACGCGCTGAACGCCATGGCCGACGCGCTGATAAAGCATACCGACGCCATCCTCGCCGCCAACGACCTGGACATGGACGCCGCCCGGGGCCACATCACCGACGTGATGCTGGACCGGCTCAGGTTGACCCCGGAGCGCGTGGCGGGCATGGCCCGGGGCATCCGGGAGGTGGCCGCGCTGCCCGACCCGGTGGGCGCGGTGATCGCCCATGTGGAGCGTCCCAACGGCCTGGTCATCGAGCGCACGCGGGTGGCCATGGGCGTCATCGCCATCATCTACGAGAGCCGTCCCAACGTCACCTCCGACGCCGCGGCCCTGGCCCTGAAGGCCGGGAGCGCCTGCGTGCTGCGCGGCGGCAAGGAGGCGTTTCGGTCGGCCAACGCCATCGTGGACGCGCTGCAGGCGGGGCTTGCCAAGGTCGGCCTGCCCGCCCGGCTGGTGCAGCTCGTGCAGGATACCTCCCGCCAGTCCTCCGCCGACCTGATGACCGCCGTGGGGCTGGTGGACCTGCTCATCCCCCGGGGCGGCGCGGGGCTCATCAAGGCCGTCACCGAGAACGCCAAGGTGCCCTGCATCCAGACCGGCACCGGCATCTGCCACGTCTACGTGGACGCCGCCGCCGACCAGGCGATGGCCCTGGACATCATCGAGAACGCCAAGACCAGCCGCCCGTCGGTGTGCAACGCCGAGGAGGTGCTGCTGGTGCACAAGGACGTGGCCGACGAGTTCCTGCCGAAGCTGAAGGCGCGGCTGGTGGACGAGCGCGCCGCCAAGGGCCTGCCGCCGGTGGAGCTTCGCGTGGACGAACGCGCGGCGAAGGTCATCCCCGGCACGCCCGCGGGGGACAAGGACTTCGACACCGAGTTTTTGGACTACATCTTAGCGGTCGGCGTGGTGGACAGCGCGGAGGAAGCGGTGGCCCACATCGCGAAGCACTCCACCGGCCACAGCGAGGCCGTGGTGTCGAGGGACCAGCGGGTGCTGGACCTGTTCGCCCGCGCGGTGGACAGCGCGGCGGTGTACCTCAACTGCTCCACCCGCTTCACCGACGGCGGTGAGTTCGGCCTGGGCTGCGAGATGGGCATCTCCACCCAGAAGCTCCACGCCCGCGGGCCGATGGGCCTCGAGGAGCTGACCACGTACAAGTATATCGTTCGTGGGAATGGACAGATTAGATAAATTGAAATTTGCCGAACAATGGGAAATGGGAAATGCCAAATGGGAAATGGCGGTGCAAATCCTGTCACGCACCGCCGCCCACGCGAAGCGGGTCGGCGGCAGCGCCGCGCCGATCCTACGGATCGCTGCGCGGGCTGGTCGCGCTTGCCCTACGGGCAGTAGCGCGACTGCTGACGGATTTGTTTTGATTTCAATAGAAAGTGCGGTAGCAGGTTTCTCAATTTCCCATTTCCAATTTCCCATTTCCAATTCGCACGCCAGCATGCCTGATCCCCCTTTATCCCGACACCGACAGGAGCAATCAAATGAATAACCGACGTGGATTTCTGGATGCCGTGGAGTCGCGGCTGGGTTCGTTGCCGGAAGCTGAAAGACAGCGGCTGATGATATATTTTGCAGACATGCTTGACGACCGAATCGCAATGGGCATGGACGAGGACGCGGCCGTGGACGCGCTGGGCGACGTGGACGCGCTCATCCGCGACGCGGCGCTCATGCCTGCGGAGGCCCGGGGCGGATCCGACTACGGGGACGCCATCGCCGAGGTGCGGCTGCACGTGAAGAACGCCGACGCGGAGATCGTCGCCGCGCCGCTGCCCGACGGCATGAGTGCCCGCATCGAGGCGTCGGCCTCCCGGGTGTTCACCTGGCGTCTGGACGGCGGCGTGCTGACCGTGCAGGAAGCCGGGGAGACGAAGCGCGGCCTGTTCAAGCGGGACGAGCGCGTGAAGATCACCCTGTCCGGCTGTCGGCCCGCGAAGCTGATCGCGGACAGCTACGGCGGCGACATCACCGTCGAGGGGCTCGAGGTCGGCGAGACGGCGGTGCTGGCCGCTTCCACGGGCGACCTGATCTTGAAGGGATCCGCCTGCGGCGGGCGCGTGGAGCTGACCACCCGAAGCGGCGACATCGAGTTAGCGGGCCTGCGCGTGACGGGCGACTGCAAGCTGGAGGCCCTGTCCGGGGACGTGGCGCTCAAGGAGGCGACCGTGGGCAGCCTGCGGGCGCGCACCGCCTCCGGGGACATCGAGTGCGAGCATCTGCGGGCCGACACCGCCGCCCTGGGCGCGACATCCGGGGACATCCAGTTGGACGACGCCATACTGGGCGCGTCGCTGCTGTGCGAGACCGGGGCCGGGGACATCGACCTGAACAGCGTCACCGCTATGGACGCGCGGCTGTCCTCCGCCGCCGGCGACATCGACGTCCGCCTGCTGGCCTGCCCGGAGGGGTATATCATCGACGCCCGGTCCAAGACCGGGGACGTGGACGTGCCCAAGGGCGTCCCGACCGGCACGCCGCGCCGGGTGACGGCGGTATCCACCGGCGGGGACATCACCATAAAGTTCGTTTAGGCACATGCAAACAGGGACGCGCAGCGGATGCGCGTCCCTGTTTCGATAGGGCGATGTCACTCGATGGTCAGTATGTCGATGAAGCCGGTGACCTCAAAGACCTCCATGATCATCTCGTTGACGTGGACGACCTTCATGCCGCCCTGCTTGGTCATGACCTTCTGGGCCGACAGCAGCACGCGCAGGCCCGCGGAGGAGATGTAATCCAGCTTCTCGAAGTCCATGATGAGCTCGGTGACGCCGTCGAGGGAGCCCTTCAGCTCGGCCTCGAGGTCGGGGGCGGTGGTGGTGTCCAGCCGGCCCACCAGGGCGATAGTCAGGGTGGTCCCGTTCAGGTTCTTATTGATGGTCATTCGCCATTCCTCCTTTATGTTCGCACAGAAGTGTCAGTTGTCGAATCTCTTGACGATCACCAGCTCGGCGCGGTCGCCCTTGACGCCCACCACCACGTCGTCGGCCAGGTTGGCGACGATGGACTTCTCCAGCTCGTCCCAGGCGGCGCTGGCGTCCTTGTCCCTGGCGCGGTCGCTCTCGAGCCCGGCGCGGTACTGCTGGAGGCTCCACATGGGGGTCACGTCGTAGACGGTGGGGGTGTCCACCCCGCCCCCGCCGACGATGCCGTAGCGCATGGTCTGCGCGCCGTAGACGTCGAGGGCCTTGCCGAAGCTGTGGGCGCTGCGAGACAGGAAGTCGCCCACCCTCGCCATGAAGCCCTTGGCCAGCGCGTTCTGGCCGCTGCGGGACACCGACAGCAGCTCCTCCCGCTTGTCGCCGGTCATGTCCGACATCAGCTCCATGTGGATCTCGCAGCCCTTGTCGTCGCCCGCGAACCACATCTGGCCGAAGTAGTCGTCCACCATGGTCTTGACCATGCCCAGGGATTCCTCCACCAGCAGGTCGAACCGCAGGGCGTTCCGGGGCTTCATCCCCGCGCCCTCGGCGAAGCGCTCCGCCGCGGCCTTCGCGTCCCGGAGCCTGCCGTCGTCGCTGTTGATCATGAATTTTTCAGATACCATATCCACCTCTCCGGCGGCGGTCGCCGCCCGTCACGTCTCTTTGCAAAAATCGAGGATCGCCCGGGCCGTCGCCGCCTGCTGGGCCTCCGGCGGGATGTCGGCGTCGCCGTCGCCCGACTGGGGGCCGTAGTCGCCGAAGCCCGCGTGGTTGCCGCCGTATAACACGATCTCCCGGGCGTCCGGGGGCCAGTTCGACCGGTTCCCGTCGTACCTGTCCATATCGAGCACGCCGTCCGCGCTGCCGAATATGGAGAGCAGGCGCAACCCCTCCGGCAGCTTCGACACGGGGTACGAGGCCAGCAGGACGACGCCGTCCACAACATCGGCATGCTTCCCGGCGAAGGCGCACGCGGCCACGCCGCCCAGCGAGTGCCCGGCCACGATCCAGCGCCCGTGGGGATGGTCGGCCATCGGACGCGCCGCGGCACCGACGTCGAACAGCGCGACCCGGGCGGGCATCCTAAGCAGGTAGGCGTCCGCGCCGCCCTCGGCCAGCAGCCGCATCAGCGGGGCGTAGGCCTCGGCCTCGACCTTCGCGCCGGGATAGAACGCCACCGCGTCCCCCGCCCCCGGCCCGTCGAAGGCGATGTAGCGGCCCGCGTCGGTCACCGTCACGTCATCCGAGGATGTCATGGCCTCGACCGCCGCGCCGCCCGCGCGGTAGTAGGTCCCGAAGTATATGAGGCCCGCCATCGCCAGCAGCACCAGCAGAGACACCGCCAGCCGCGTCCCTCTGACCCTCAAGCCCCTCACCTCGCATGACGTTTCCATGCTATTATAGCCCCTCGAAGAACCGTTTGTCAACCACATACGGTAAACAAAAGGGTTGGCAGGGAGGCCTGGATATGGTATAATCACAGTCAAGAACCTACTATTGGAGCTCAAATCATGAGATACAGATGCCTCGTCGTCGACCACGACGACACGGTGGTGAACAGCACCGCCACGGTCCACTACCCCTGCTTCGTGCAGTACTGCGGCGAATTCCTGCCGGACTACCACTGCACGCTGGAGCACTACATATTGAGGAACTTCGACCCCGGCGTGGTGCCGTTCTTCCGGGACGACGTGGGGCTGTCGGAGGCGGAGATGAAGCACGAGCAGGCCTACTGGAACGCCTACGTGCAAGACCACGTGCCCCCGGCCTACCCGGGCATTTCGGACATATTATGGGAGCAGAAGCGGCGCGGCGGGCTGCTGTGCGTCATCTCCCACTCCTACGGGCCGAACATACTGCGCGATTACCGGGAGAACGGGCTTCCCGAGCCGGACATGGTGTTCGGCTGGGAGTACCCGGCGGAGCAGCGCAAGCCCAGCCCCTGGCCGCTTCGCCAGATCATCGGGCGCTACGGCCTGGACCCCGGGGACGTGCTGGTGCTGGACGACCTGAAGCCCGGCTACGACATGGCCAAGGCCTGCGGCGCGGCCTTCGCGGCGGCGGGCTGGTCCAACGACATCCCCCAGATCGAGGCCTTCATGCGCGAGAATTGCGAGCTGTACTTCAAGACCGTGCCGGAGCTGTCGGCATACCTTTTCGGCGGGGAGGAATGAACCATGAAGCGTATCACCAAGATCGTGCTGACCGGCGGCCCGGCCTCCGGCAAGACCAGCCTCATCAGCCGCATATTGCACGAGTTCAAGCAGGAGAACGGCTGGCGGGTCATCACCATCCCCGAGACCGCCACGGAGCTGATCTCCGGCTTCGGCATACGGCCCTTCGGCAACTGCATGACGATGCTGCAATTCCAGGACTTCGTCATCGCCGACCAGCTCCACAAGGAGCAGCTCGCCCTCAAGGCCGCGCAGGTGGTGGACGAGGAGAACATACTCATCATCTACGACCGGGCGCTGATGGACGACAAGGCCTACGTCACCGACGAGGAGTTCGCGGGCGTGCTGGGCAGGCTGGACGGCCGCACCGAGGCGGAGGTGCTGTCCAACTACGACGCGGTCATCCACCTGGTCACCTGCGCCAAGGGCGCGGAGTTCGCCTACAACCTGGGCAACGAGGCCCGCACCGAGTCGCTGGAATACGCCCGGGAGATGGACGACCGCACGCTCCGCGCCTGGAGCGGGCACCCGAACCTGCGCATCATCGACAACTCCGTGGACTTCGAGGACAAGCTGCGCCGCGCCATCCGGGAGATCTACGCCATACTGGGCGAGCCCGCGCCGGTGATGCGCAAGCGGAAGTACTTGATCGAGATGCCGGACATCGGCCTGATCGTCAAGAAGTACAACGCCGTGGCGCTGGAGATGATGCAGACCTACCTGCTGCCCACCCAGAATAATGTGGAGCGCCGCATCCGCCAGCAGAAGAACGGCGAGGACTACCTGTATTTCTACACTGAGAAGCACGTCATGGACGACGGCTCCCAGTGGGCCACCGAGCGGCCCGTGTCCGAGAAGTGGTACGTGCGCTACCTGATGGAGTCCGACAACCGCATGCACAGCGTGCGCAAGGTGAAGTACCGCTTCGTGTACCGCGGCCATCGGATGGAGATCGACGTGTACCCCTTCTCAAACGACCGGGCCGTGCTGTTCGCCTACTCGGAGCAGGGCGACGCGGCGCTGCCGCCGGAGGCGAAGGTCCTGCGGGAGGTCACCGGCAAGGCCGCCTACAAGAACCGGCAGCTCGCCGTCACCCAGCGCCTGTGACGCAATAAAACGCAAAGGAATCGTCAATAAGACAAATCAGCACAAATTAAATTTGTGCGAACATCCAATAATACTTGCAATATTTGGCGAAAAGATGTATGATAGGTATGGCATCGGATTTGTCCCATAGAAGCCAAGTGAGGAGTCGTAAAGCCTATGAAAGCTGTCAATATCAAGCTCAGCCTCGCTGAGAATGTCAAGACCTTCGTGAACATCGCCAATCGCTATCCCTTCGACATCGACCTGCGCGTGGGCCGCCATGTGGTGGACGGCAAGTCCATCCTGGGCATATTCAGCCTGGATCTCTCCAAGCCCATCACGCTCGAGGTCTATGCCGATCACTGCGACGATCTGATGGAGGAATTGAAGCCCTTCATCATCGGCTGATGACACGGATGAATCGGGAGGGACGCAAGCCGCGTCCCTCCCGGTTTTTTATGGCGTATAAGTCCATCCGTGCTCCCCGTGGTAGATCATGAGCTTCGTCATGCCGCCGTCCACGCAGATGTTCTCGCCGGTGATGAACCCCGCGGCGTTCGAGCACAGGAACAGCGCGAGCTGGGCGATGTCATCCGGTGTGCCGACCCTGCCCACCGGCTGCTGCAGGGCGTCCGGGCCGGTGATGGGCGCGCCGCCAGTGGTGTCGATCCAGCCGGGGGAGATGCTGTTCACCCGGGCGCGACCGGCCAGGCTCACCGCCAGCGCGTGGGTCAGCGCCGATATGCCGCCCTTTGCCGCGGCATAGCTCTCGGTCTGGGGCTGGGACATGCGGTCCCGGGACGAGGCGATGTTGATGACGCACGCGCCCTTCGCGAATGAGGGCGCGAGCAGCTTCGTCAGGTAGAACGGCGCGGCGACGCCCACGGCCAGGGCGCGGCCAAAGTCCTCATAAGAGCACTCGTCTATGCCCTTCATGAGGGGCAGCGCGTTGTTGACGAGGCAGTCCACCCTGCCGTGCTTCTCGACGACGGTCTGCGCGAAGCGCTCCAGGTCGGCCCTCTCCCCCACGTCGCCCACGAACCACGGGCCGGACTTCATGTCGATGATCTCCACCGCCGCGCCCGCCGCGCGAAACGCGCCCGCGATGGCCGCGCCGATGCCGTGCGCCCCGCCCGTGACGACGGCGACCTTATTTCTATAATCATAAGCCATGTTTGTCCCTCCTGTGGTAGGTATTGCAGGGGACGAGAGTGGAGAGTGGAGTTAGATGTGCTTTCGGGCGCTGGGACATCGTTACGGTAGCTATGCCTTCCCCTGTGGGGGTTCGAGCGCCCGGAAAACAGTCCAGTGGACTGTTTTCAGCGAGAACGGGCCGGCAGGCCCAGGGAATGGTGGCACGGCGTAGCCGTGACGGATGAGGTCCCCCCGGGCGGGCGCTGGGGGCAGCGTTACGGCAGCTATGCCTTCCCCTCTGGGGAAGGTGCCCCGAAGGGGCGGATGAGGTCCCCTCGTGCGGGCGCTGGGGGCAGCGCCCCTACGCCTGCATGGGCGGGTATTCCTGTTCCCTGTTCCCTGCTCCCTGTTCCCTCTTATTTCACACGTGAAGCGCTCATGCCCGCCAGCGCCCCGGTGGACCAGGCGATCTGGAGGTTGAACCCGCCGGTCTGGGCGTCCACGTCCAGCACCTCCCCGGCGAAGTACAGCCCGGGGACCAGCTTGGACTCCATGGTGGACGGGTTGACGCCCTTGACCTCCACCCCGCCGCGGGTGACGATGGCCTCGTTGAATCCCCGCAGGCGCTTGGGCGTCAGCGGGACGTTTTTGATAAGCGTCAGCAGGGCGCGGCGCTGCTCGGCGGTGACGGCGTTGACGGGCAGCGCGGGCGACAGCCCCGCCAGCTTGAGAAGCTGCTCGGCCAGGCTGTGCGGCTCGAGGCCGTCCATGACGGAGATCAGTTGCTTCCGCGACATCGCCTTGAAGTCCCGAAGCAGCCGCGCGTCCAGGGTCTGCTCGTCCAGCGCGGGCTTCAGGTCGATGGACAGCCGCACGCCCAACAGGTCCTCCGGCAGCAGGCTCGACAGCGTCAGCACCAGCGGCCCGGAGATGCCGAAGTGGGTGAACAGCATCTCCCCCTGTTCGGCGTACAGCTTCTTCTCCTTCTTCCCGGCCCTGGCCCACGCGGACAGGGTGACGTTCTTCAAAGACAGCCCCATCAGGTTGGCGGGCCAGCTCTCCACGGTCTCCACGGGCACCAGCGCGGGCAGCGCGGGCTTCACGCCGTGACCCGCCGCCTCTGCGAAGCGGTAGCCGTCGCCGGTGGAGCCGGTGGAGGGATAGCTCACCCCGCCGGTGCAGACGATCACCGCGTCGGCGTCCATCGACCGGCCGTCGGCCAGGGCCACGCCCCGGCACGCCCCGTCGATCAGCAGGTGATCGACCGCCGTATCCAGCATGACTTCCACCCGCAGGCGCTCGAGCTCCCGCCGAAGGGCCGCGATCACGTCGCTGGCCTTGTCCAACACCGGGAACACCCGCTCGCCCCGCTCCACCTTGAGCGGCACGCCCAGGGACTCCATCAGCGCCATGACGCCCCGGTTGTCCAGCGCGGCAAAGGCGGCATAGAGGAAGCGCGGGTTGCGGTACACCGCCCGCATCACGGCCCCCATGTCCGCGGCGTTGGTGACGTTGCAGCGCCCCTTGCCGGTGATGTAGACCTTCTTGCCCAGCTTTTCGTTGCGCTCGAGCAGCGTGACCCGCGCGCCCTCCCGGGCCGCGAAAATGGCGGCAAGCATCCCCGATGCGCCGCCGCCGATGACGATGATGTGTTTCATGATGACCTCAATAGATTCGTAGAATAGGCGAAGCCTACGGTTCCGGCACGGCCTCGTCCTCGGCGCGGACGGCGGGCTCGGTGATCTCGCCGGTCTCGGGGTCCAGCTCGGGCAGCTTCACCACCACGGAGACGGTGAACCGCGCCTCGGCCCCGCTGGCGGCGCGGGCGGTGATGACGGCGGTGCCGTAGCCGCCGGTCATGGTCACCAGGCCGTCCTGGTCCACCTTGGCCACCAGGTCGTTGTTGGTGGTGTAGGTGATGGTGGGATCGTCGGGGTCGGAGGGCCGGATGGTGGCCACCAGCGGGATGGTGGTGGTCTCGGTGGCCTCCCTGAGCATGTAGATCTCGTTCTCGTTCAGCGTGACCTCGTGGACCAGCACCTGCACCCGCAGGTCGCAGGTGGCGGTCTTGCCGTCCACGGTGGAGGAGATGACGGTATTGCCCGACTTGAGCGCCCGCACGTGGCCCTTCTGGTCCACGGTGGCGACGGACGGGTCGCTGGATTCCCAGGTGATGTAGTGGCGCTCGGAGGGGGTGAACACGTTGCCCTCGGCGTCGAGGAAGCGGGTCTGCATGTCCAGTGTCTCGCCGCGCTCGAGGGTGGCGGCGGAGGGCGCCAGGTCGAAGGTCTCCGCGGAGGGCTCCACGTTGATGATGGCGCTGGTGCTCAGGCCCTCCTTGCTGTACACGGTCAGCACCGGCTTGCCCACGCCCACCGCGTGGATGACGCCGTCCGCGTCCACCCGAAGCAGGCGCTCGTCGCTGGACACCCAGCGGTCGGCCACGTCGGTGGTGTCGTCGGGATAGTAGCTGGTGGACATTTGCAGGTTCGCGCCGGTGCCCACGGTCAGGTCCTCGGGCGTCATGCGCATGGCGTAGCCGGACACGTGGACGAACACGTCGGCGGCGGCCTTCAGGCCGTTGGGCGTGGCGGCGTAGACCTGGGTCCTGCCGCCCTTGACGGCGGTCACCCGGCCCGCGGCGTCCACGTTGGCGATCTCCGGGTCGTCGCTGCGCCACTCCATGCGGGTGTCGTCCGCGCCCTCGTTGAAGGACGCGCTGAGGCCCGTCACCTGCCCCTTCTCCAGGGTGATGGCGTCGGTGTTCAGCGTGATGCTGGTGGTGGGCGTGCCGTCCACCTTCACCCGCACCGAGGTCTTGGCCCCGCCCTCGGCGTCGATGTGGATGTCCGCGGTGCCGGGGTTCACGGCTTTGACCTGGCCCTGGGCGTTCACCGTCGCCACCCGCTCGTCGGTGGAGGCGTAGGTGATGGCCTGGGCGTGGTCGGAATCGAGGGTGTAGGAGAGGGCGTAGGTGTCGCCCCGGTTCAGGCGCAGGCTGTGGGGATAGGCGTACAGGTGATCCTCCTGCCCGAAGCGCATGGGCAGGAACAGCAGCAGCCCCAGGGTCACCGCAAGGATCAGCGCCGTCAGCTTGCCGTATATCGTTCTCATCGTCGAACTCTCCAAATGTACTGCTTGATGCTTCTATTATACGTCATCCGCCGCCGCCCGGTCAACCGCTTTTTTCATAATTGAGAGTTATGGAACGTAAAGCCAGTAGGTAGTAGGGGCGCTGCCCCCAGCGCCCGGAGGGAACAGGCAACAGGCAACAGGGAACAGGGGGTAACGACCTCTCCGTCACGCTTCGCGTGCCACCTCCCCTGGCAGGGGAGGCAAGGGGGCTACGACCATGCGCGGCAGCCTTGGCTCGCCCCGTGAGGGGGAGAGCTGGCGCGAAGCGCCTGAGAGGGGGCAATCCGATCGGCTTTTTTTACCACTCGTCATCATAGAGTTTGTCCAGCAGGTATTCCAGCACCTGCCGGTTGGTGGGACGCCTGGGGAAGCGCTGGCCCAGCGCGCCGCGCTGATAGGCCACGGCGATGGCGTTGCGCAGGCCGCGCTCCACGCAGGAGGCCGACGCGCCCACTGAGGCGGCGATGTCGTTGTACAGGCCCTTGGACAGGTTGCGTAGCAGCGCGGGCTGGGCCTGCAGGCGCATGAGCGCGTCCGCCAGGTACATCGTCCCGCACAGTCTGGCCGCGAAGCCCAGGCCGGACAGCCGCCGCATGACGGCGTGGCCCTCCAACTGCCGGTTTTGCTGGATGGAGCGTATGCCGGGGCGACTGGCCCGGTGACACTCCAGCACCAGCTTCGGAAGCTGTGTATAATCGAGCGGTTTATAGAGGAAGTACACTGCCCCGTACCGGCAGGCGTACTCCACGCTCAGCCGCGAGTAGAAACGGGTGCAGACGATGCAGGTGGGAAAGTGGTCCGTCTCCCGAAGCGCCCGCATCAGCGCGCCGCCGCTCATGCCGGGAAGCTGCAAGTCCAATAGCAGCACGTCCGCCGGCGCGACTGACAGCTTTTGGAGCGCCTCGTTGCCGTCGGCGGCGCTGCCGTAGAACAGCATGTCCCGCCGCTTGTCCAGCGCGGCGCGCACGCTGTCCGTGTACGCCCGATCCACGTCCGCCACGAATACCCTCAACGCTTCCATTAATTCTACACCATCCGTATTATTTACTACACTATACGGTTATGTTACCTTCTTTCATAAGAAATGTCAACCCGTTATCATGACCGCGTTTCCAATATATTATGGCGATACGGTTAATTCCGCATTTCGCGCAGCACCTCGAACACGTCCCGGTTGCGCACGTCCCTCGGCTCGAAGCCGATCAGCCCGTACACCGCCTGCATCACCGCGCCCGCCCCGAAGGTGCTGATGACCGTGCCGATGCCCACCGGCCCGCCGAGGAGCCAGCCGCACAGCAGCACCACGGCCCACAGCAGTATCTCCACCGCGCCGATGGGCACGCGCTTCAATCGCTTGCCGATGCCCACCAGCAGCGAATCCCGGGGGCCGCAGCGCTGGCCCACCCGCATGTAGAGCCACATGCCCACGGCCATGAACGCGAAGCCCGCGAGCATGACCGCCACACCAAGCCATACGTTCTGGTTCAACGGCAGCGGGTCCAGGTCGTTGTAGAGCTGGACGAAGTTCCCCGTCAGCAGCGCGTCGATGACGGTTCCGAAGCCGATGCGCTCGCGAAGCAGCGCGTCGATGACCAGTATGACCACGCTCATCAAGGTCATCGACAGGCCGTAGTTCAGCGGCGTGTGCCTGGCGACGCCCATGCCCAGGCAGTCCCACGGGGCCAGGCCGATGTTGGCCCATATGGTCAGGTGCACCCCGAACGCGAACACCAGCAGGCCCAGGGCGATCTCCACCCACTCCCTCAAGACCCTCTTCATCTCACGCACCTCCCGCGGCAGCATGCTGACAGTGTACCACATCGCCGCGCGGGGCGAAAGCGCCGTCCCCCGCCCCAAAGTAAAGAACAAATAAAGTTTGAAAACACACTTGACATTTTCCGCGGGATGGGCTATAATATCTAACGTTGACCGGGTACGAAACACCCGCGAACAGTGCCGAATTGTGTAAAGGTAGCACGAATGACTCTGACTCATTTAGTCCTGGTTCGAATCCAGGTTCGGCAGCCATCTGAGCCTCCATGGTCAAGCGGTTAAGACGTCGCCCTCTCACGGCGAAAACTGGGGTTCGAGTCCCCATGGAGGTGCTCAACAAGTCCATCCGAGCGATGGACTTGTTTTTTGTCGTCCCTCTCCCTTTTTGTACAAATCCCCCGGATTGTACAGATATTTCTCCCGGAAATCGTGATAGAATGGATGGAAGGAGGGAAGCGCATGAACACCACGAAGCAGGCCATCGCGGCGTCGCTGAAGCAACTGCTGCTGAAAAAGCCCATCACGAAGATCACCATCAAGGACATCATCGAGGGCTGCGGGGTCAGTCGCATGACGTTCTACTACCACTTCGGCGACATCTACGACCTGGTGGAATGGATGTGCGAGGAGGACGCCCGGGCTGCGCTCAGAGAGAACCGCACCTACGACACCTGGCAGCGGGGCTTTCAGTCGCTCCTGGAGGCCGTGCGGGAGAACAAGCCCTTCATCGTCAACGTCTATCGCTCGGTGGACCGGGCTCAGATCGAGCGCTACCTGCTCCGGGTCACGGAGAAGCTGCTGATGTCCGTCATCGAGGAGCAGGCCGAGGGGCTGGTCATCAGCGCGGAGAGCAAGCGCTACGTGGCAAATTTTTTCCAATTCGGCTTTATGGGCATCATGCTGGAATGGATCGAGCACGACATGGCCGAGGAACCGGCGAAGGTGGCGGAGACCACCTGCAAGATCATCCACGGCGGGTTCCGTCGCGCGCTGGAGCGCCTTTCGGGAACGTAGCCTTTTATCATCATCGCCGTTTTGTACAAAAACCGTACATCCCCGCGCTTTTGTCTATGGCGCTTCGCCCCGCCGGGTGGTATGCTTTGAGCGTACCACAGCGAAGGGAGGCGACGACCATCATGCGCGTACTGGTCGCGGACGGCGACAGGCACATCCGCGAGCTCCTGACCTACAACCTCGAGCATGCCGGCTACGATGTCGCGTCGGCGGACGACGGCGACGAGGCCCTGCGCCTGGCCGCGCGGTTTCGCCCCGACCTCGCCATACTGGACACCCGCCTGCCGGGACTTGGCGGCGACGCGGTGTGCCGCCGCATCAAGGACAACGTCGCCGTCCCCGTCGTCCTGCTGTCGGAGTTCGACGACGCTCCCCTGGCCTACGCCCACGGCGCAGACGCCTTCCTGCCCAAACCCTTCTCCGTCAGCGGACTGCTAGCCCGCGTCGAAGCGCTGCTAAGATAGAATATTAAGGCGCGACGCCTCTAATATCCACTGTCCCCCGCCTCGTGATGCCGACGAGAGGCCGCCGCGGCCCCGTCCGCGGTGAAATGGCGATCCCGGGTCGCCGCCTCCGGCATCACGCACAGGCGGGGGCAGACAATTTTGGCGGATGTGGGCCGGGTCGCTCCCGGGCACCCGCCGTTTTTGTCTTTTTTCCGACATATTTCGCCTGAAAGGTATTGAAATAAACTTGGGAAACTGATATAATAAATATATATATATAATGGTGCAAGAGGGCACTTTATCACGATATGAGGTTCCGGGAGGATGGGCACATGCACTCGATACGCCTGAAAATGGCCGCGATCACCATCGCGGCGGTCATGACCAGCATACTGGCGCTGGGCGGCATCGGCATACTGACCATCGGGGCCGAGAGCGACCGCAGCTCCGCGGAGAAGATGTCGCTGTTGAGCGAGAACACCCAACTCAAGCTGGACGCCTACCTGGAGAGCATCGAGCAGTCGGTGAACATGGCCATCCGCATGGCGAACGACTCCCTGGACGACCCGGACATCGTGTTCCTGGGCAACTCCGGCACGCCGGACATGGTGGCGAAGCTGGACGCGGCCTTTGCCAGGCACTGCGCGGAGGTGGAGCACGCCTTCTCCTCCATCGCCAACAGCACCAACGGCGTGGTCACCTATTATTATTGCATCAACGCCGACTACGGCTCCAACGAGCACGGCTTCTTCTGGTCCAGGGTGGAAGAGGAGGGCTTCGTCAAGCAGCCGCCGCTGGACAGCCGCGACCTTGACCGCAACGACATCGAGCACACCACCTGGTACTACTCCCCCCTCAAGGCCAACGCCGCCGTGTGGGTCGGCCCGTACAAGGCCCACTACCTGAACGAGCGCTGGACGGTGTCCTACGTGACGCCCATCATGCACCACGGCTTCGTGGTGGGCGTGCTGGGCATGGACATACTGTTCGACACCATCGTGGCCCAGGCCGAGGAGGTGCAGGTGTACGACTCGGGCTTCGCCTTCCTGATGGACCGCAACGGCAACCTGCTCTACCACCCGGACATGGAGATCAGCACCGACCTGGTGGAGTTCAACCAGGGCCTGAGCCGGGATCTGTTGAAGCGCCGCAGCTCCGGCGACATGCTGGTGCGCTACACCCGCAACGGCGAGCCCTGGCAGTTGGCCTTCTCCTCCATCAACGACGACTACAAGGTGGCCGTCACCGCGCCGGTGTCGGAGATCACGGCCTACCAGCGGCACTTGGTCCTCATCATCATGCTGGTGGCGGTGGTCATACTGGCGGTGTTCACGGTGGTGACGCTCCTGTTGATGAACAAGCTCACCAAGCCGCTGATGCGCCTGACCTCCGCGTCGGAAAAGCTGATGGCCGGGGAGTACGAGGTGGAGCTGGAATACGAGGGCCACGACGAGGTCGGCACGCTGACCCGGGCGTTCAGGCAGATGCGCGACCACTTGAAGCTGTACATCAGCGACCTGAACAACCGCGCCTACACCGACGCCATGACCGGCGTCAAGAACAAGGGCGCGTTCGACGCCTTCGCCGCCCGCCTGGACAACGCCATCAAGCTGGGCGGGGCGCAGACGCCGTCCTTCGCCATCGCCATGCTGGACTGCAACAACCTCAAGAAGATCAACGACCTCTACGGCCACGACCACGGCGACCTGTACTTAAAGACCGCCTGCTCCCTCATCTGCAAGACCTTCAACCACAGCCCGGTGTTCCGCTTGGGTGGCGACGAGTTCGCGGCGCTTTTGCAGCAGCAGGACTACGACGACCGCGAGGCCCTGATGGCCGAGTTCGACGCCATGGCCGAGGCCGTCAACGCCAACGCCCGGGAGCCCTGGGAGCGCGTGGACATCTCCAAGGGCCTGGCCGTGTTCCGGCCCCACATCGACGAGAACGTGGAGCAGGTGCTCCACCGCGCGGACGAGATGATGTATCGCGAAAAGCGCCGCGCGCGCAAGGACAGGGGTTGAACAGCAACGCGCCCCGACCGTAATAATTCGACGGTCGGGGCGCTGTTTTTATCGGGTCATGCGTTCTTCAATTCGTGATACAGGTCGAGGTACTGCTTGGCGGAGTTCTCCCAGGACACGTCCTTCGCCATGTCCCGAAGCACCATCTCGTCCCAGCGGCCGCGGTCGTTGAAGTACAGATCCTTGCTGCGGTCGATGGCGCCGAGCAATTCGGAGGTCATGTAGTCCACGAAGGTGAAGCCGTTGCCCTCGTTGGTCTCCGGGTTATAGGCCTTCACGGTGTCCTTGAGGCCGCCGGTCTCGCGCACGATGGGCACGGTGCCGTAGCGCATGGCGATCAACTGGGTCAGGCCGCAGGGCTCGAACAGGGAGGGCACCAGCAGCGCGTCGGACCCGGCGTAGATCTGGTGGGCCAGCGCCTCGTTGTACTGGATGTAGGCGCAGACCTTGCCCTTGTTGACGCTCTCGTAATACCTAAAGGAGCCCTCGTAGCGCGGGTCGCCGGTGCCGAGGATGACCACCTGGGTGTTGTCGTCCAGCATGTCCTGGAAGATGGCGTTCACCAGGTCCAGGCCCTTCTGGTCGGTGAGGCGGGAGATCAGGCCGATGACGTACTTGTTCTCGTCCACCTCCAGGCCCAGCTTCTCCTGCAAGGCCCGCTTGTCGGCCTTCTTCTGCGCGATGGCGCTGGAGGCGTCGTAGCGCTCGGGCAGCAGGCTGTCCCGGGCCGGGTCCCACTGCTCCACGTCGATGCCGTTGACGATGCCCTTGAGCTTGGTGCTGTGGTAGGACAGGTGGTCGTTCAGGCCCTCGCCGAAGAAGGTGGTCTGGATCTCCTGGGCGTAGGTGGCGCTGACGGTGGTGATGCGGTCGGCGTAGGCCAGGCCCGCCTTGAACATGTTGGCGTCGTCGTCGTTCTGCTTGAACACGGGGTAGTCGAACAGGTAGTCCGGCAGGCCGGTCCAGTACTTCATGTGCGGGATGCCGCAGATGCCCTGGAACCGCAGGTTGTGGATGGTCAGCACGGTGCGGGCGCGGCCCACGGGCGTGTCGGCGAAGCGGGTGCGCAGGTACACCGGCACCAGGCCCGCCTGCCAGTCGTGGCAGTGGATGACGTCCGGGATCCACTCCATGTAGTTCAGCACCGCCAGCGCCGCCTTGGAGAAGTAGCAGTACTTGGGGATGTCCTCCCACAGCCCCGTGTAGGGATTGCCCCAGTCGAAGAACTCGCGGTTGTCGATGAAGTCGTAGATGACGCCGTCCACCACGGTCTCCATGATGCCCACGTAGAACGTGCGGCCGTCCAGGCACAGGTCCATCATGAAGGAGCCGCGGTACACCATGTCCTTCTTGTACTTCTCGGGGATGCACTTGTAATAGGGCATGAACACCCGGACCTCGCAGTCCTGGCGGATCAGCGCGCGGGGCAGGGCGTACATCACGTCGCCCAGGCCGCCGGTCTTGATGAAGGGATAGCACTCCGATCCGATGAACGCCACTTTGGTGAAGTCAGACATATCCTCTCTCCCCTTTCGTCAGATGTCCAGCAGGTCGCTGTAAGCCTTGAGCGCGCCGTCGGTCTCGTGGGCCAGCACGCGCTTGGCCAGCACCTTGCCGAGCTGCACGCCCTCCTGGTCGAAGCTATTGACGTTCCAGCAGAAGCCCTGGAACATCACCTTGTTCTCGAAGTGCGAAAGCAGCGCGCCCAGCGCCTCCGGCGTGAGCTGATCGCCGATGATGATGCTGGACGGACGCCCGCCGGCGAACGCCTTGTTGGGGTTCTCATCCTTTTTGCCGCAGGCGAAGGCCATGATCTGGGCGGCCAC
>JAFUWR010000116.1 GCA_017471125.1 Clostridia bacterium
GCAGATCTCTATGGAGATCTGCAATAGACGATCGGGGCTTTCGCCCCGATCGTCATTTTTATTTATTTATAGGACCACCTGGTTCCGCCCGCCGATCTTGCCGCGGTAGAGCTTCTGGTCGGCGCGTTCGAGGATGGCGGCCATGGGGGAGAGGAAGTCGGTCTCCTCCACGCCGATGGTGATGGTGATGGAGAAGTCGTTGCCGCCGAAGCTGAGGGGCAGCTTCCGGACCTCGCCGCAGAGGTCGAACATGACCTGTCCGGCCTGGTCGAGGTTCATCTCCGGCAGGAAGAAGCAGAACTCCTCGCCGCCCCAGCGACAGACCTGGTAGCGGCCCTCGGCGAAGTCCCGGAACAGGTCGGAGAGGGTCTTCAGGGTGTAGTCGCCACAGTTGTGGCCGTAGGTGTCGTTGACGCGCTTGAAGAAGTCGATGTCGGCGATGGCGACGCAGAAGTGCATCTGCGGGTTCGCCCCCAGGGCCTCCTCCATGCCGTCCAGCATGGCGCGGCGGTTGGGGAGCTGGGTCAGCGGGTCGGTGCCGGCCTCCTTGTGCAGCTCCTGGTTGTCCAGCCGGAGCTGGCGCTCGGTGTCCTGGATGCTGGAGCTGAACAGTATGAACTGGCAGGCCATCATGCCGAACAGCGTCATGCTGTTGACGTTCTGGAACAGTATGGCGGCGGAGGCGCTCACCTCGATGATGGGGTCGTGGTGCTGGCACCAGGAGAACAGCAGCATGCGGCAGGTGACGAGCAGGACGAGCAGCACGATCTTCCACCACGGCGGCTCGTAGATGTTGAAGAAGCACATCACCAGCAGCGGGATCAGGAAGTGCTGTCCGCCGCAGCCCCAGCCGAAGTTCAGGGCGTACCAGCCCACCCACAGCGCGGTGGCGAGGGCGTAGAGGCCGGTGGCGACGCGCACGTTGGCGCGGCCCACGGAGAGGCGGCTCAAGCCGTTGATGGCCAGCGCGACCAGCGGCACCCACAGATAGTGCCCCAGCTGCCAGCGGAACAGGAAGAAGTACAGCACGAAGTACACGGCCATCAAGCCCTCGCAGGTGACGAGGGCCTTTTGGTAGTAGCCTGGCATCTCCTTGCCCGGTCGGGGGGCTTTCTGGCGGAGGAAGTCGATGATGAAACCCATGGGCGGCCGCCTTTCACATCGGGTCGCGGGCGATCTCCGCGCCGTCGCGACAGGCTTCGAGGAACGACCGGCGCTCCTCGGGCGTCTCGCAGGCGATGGGCGCGTCGCCGGAGCTCAGCCGGGCCAGCGTCTCGGCCAGCGGCTGGGGCTTGTAGTAGTAGAAGCCCTGGGCGAGCTCGCAGCCGATCTGCTCGAGGAACGCCATCTGCTCCGCGTCCTCCATGCCCTCGGCCAGGGTCTGTATGCCCAACTGACGGCACAGGCCCACCATCGTGCGCATGATATAGCGGTTCGCGCCGCGCTGGGCGTCCAGGTTGCGCAGCAGCTCCAGGTCGAACTTGACCAGGTCCACCTCGAACTGGCTGAACACGTTGAGCGACGAATAGCCGCTGCCGAAGTCGTCCAGCCACAGCGAATAGCCCCGGGCGCGGAGCGCCTGCAGCTGCGCCTTGAACGCCTCGGTGCCGGTGGCGATGTCCTGCTCGGTGATCTCCACGATCAGCTTGTCCCGGCTGACGCCGTACTGCCCGAGGATGCGGTCCAGCTCGTCCGCCACGGACACGTGGTCGAAGTCCTGGGCGGAGAAGTTCACCGACACCGGGATCAGCGGCAGCCCCGCGGCGGCGCGGGTGGCGGTCTCCTTACAAATTTGCTCCACCATGTACAGGTCCAGCCGGTACAGCAGGTGGTACTTCTCCAGCACCGGGATGAACAGTCCCGGCGACAGCATGCCCCGCTCGGGGTCGGCCCATCGCGCCAGGGCCTCGAGGGCGCAGCCCTTGTGGGTCTTGAGGCGCTCGATGGCCTGGTAGTAGACCCTGATCCAGCCCTTCTCCAGCGCCTCGTCGAAGGCCTCGATGATGTAGCGCTGGGTCCAGTAGTGGTCCTCGGCCTCGGGGGAGTAGAAGTTGTGGCTCAAATTCAGGTCGTTGCCGATGAGCTTCAGCGCGTGCTTGGCGTGGTCGATGGCGTCGGGGGTGGTCATGTCCGCGTCGTAGACGCAGATGCCCGCCTGCACGCCGCGGGTGTTGCCCTCGGCCCGGGCCCGGACGTACTCGTTGACGTAGCGCACCCGGTTGGCGAGCTGCGCCCGGTCGCACATGCCCGCGACGACGATGAAGTGGTCGTCCGCGCCGCGGGTGACCAGCGCGCCCTCGAAGCCCGCCTGAATGGCCTCGGTCACCAGCTTCAACAGCGCGTCGCCCTCGGCGTACCCGTACTGGCTGTTGTAGGACCGAAGCCCGTTGACGTCGAAGTACACCAGCGCGGGGGTCAGGCCCTGACGCCGGATCAGCTCCACCTTCTGGTCGGCGAATTCGCGCATGAAGTTGATGTTGGGCAGGCCGGTCAGCGGGTCGTTGTAGAAGTGGTCCTTCTGGAACAGGGCGTAGCTCTCGGCCAGCCGCCCGCGCTCGCCGGCGCTGTCGGAGATGTCCGTGTAGAAGAACACCGCCAGCTCCGTGCCGTCGGGCATGATCTGCCAGCCGCCCATGGAGTGGATGTAGCGCCAGTCCTCGTCCGGGGCGTACTTCCCCCGGTAGACCAGGTCGTAGCCGCACTGCCGGCGGGCGAACATCGTCACCGACCGCGACAGCCGGCCCACGTCATCCGGGTGCACGCGGTCCAGCAGGCTGGAGTTCAACAGCTCGATGAGGCGGCCCCGGTCGGCCTTCATCAGCTTGCACAGGCCGTCCGAGACCAACAGCGCCGTCGCCTTGCCGTCGATCTCCTGATAGTAGGCCACCGGGATGGGCAGGGCTTCGTAGGCCTGCCGCAAGGCGGCGGAAAAGGTGTATGCCACGGGTGTACCTCCTGGGGTGGGTCGGGCAGGATGCGCAGGCTGCGCCCTGCCAAATCTATCCATACAGGGATAGTATACCATAGGTCGAATGGTAACTCTATACTTATGGGGGATTATAAGGAAATTTTATATTCGAGTTAAGATATTAAAAGAACGCCGCGAAGTTTTCGTGGCGTTCTTTGGTGTCGGCGCGTTCTACCAGATGGTCGTGACCTCCTCGTACTTCTGGATGTTCTCGTCCTTCGTCACGATGGGCATGTTCCGGACGAGCGCCTGGGCGACGATCATGCGGTCGAAGGGGTCTTCGTGGATGTGCGGCA
>JAFUWR010000117.1 GCA_017471125.1 Clostridia bacterium
ACGAGGCGGGCGCTGAGGGTAGCGCCCCTACTGGGACAAGAACGGGGGACAGGAGACCTCATCCGCCCCGCTTCGCGGGCCACCTTCCCCTGAAGGGGAAGGCATTGGGGAGACGACCTCTCCGCCGACTTCGTCGGCACCTCCCCTGATAGGGGAGGCAAGGTTGCTGCGCACAGGCGTGTCCCCCTTGCCTCTCCTTACAGGAGAGGTGGCATTTGCGAAACAAATGACGGAGAGGTCGTCATCCTTGTTGAATCGGGCGCTGGGGGCAGCGCCCCTACGGGGAACTGCATGGATGAGGAATAATATCCCATGTGTATAGGGAGAAACATCAATCCAGGGGAGAGAGGATTGTTTTGGATAAAAAAATCGGGGCTGGTGTGCGGATAGGCGCGGCAGCCCCGATGATATTCAGATGATCTCAACGAAGACGGGTTTGGGGATCTTGACGGAAGCGGCCTTGACGACGGTGCGGATGGCCTTGGCGATGCGGCCCTGCTTACCGATGACCTTACCCATATCCTCGGGATCGACGCGAAGCTCGATGACGATGCTATCCTCGGTCTCGGCCTCGCGGACGTCCACGGCCTCGGGCTTTTCGACCAGAGACTGGGCGATATACTTGACCAGTTCAACCATGCTCACAGGACTCCGCCCTTCTTGAGCAGGCCGCGCACGGTGTCGGTGGGCTGCGCGCCGACGCCCAGCCAGTACTTGGCGCGCTCGTCGTTGATCTTCAGCTCAACGGGCTCGGACACGGGATTGTAGTAGCCCAGCTCCTCGATGAAGCGGCCGTCGCGGGGATTGCGGCTGTCGGTGACCACCAGGCGATAGAAGGGCTTTTTCTTCATGCCCATCCTCTTCAAACGGATCTTGACCATGGATATGTTCCTCCTTAATGAATGTCTGTGTTTATATATACGGCTTGATTTGCCACGTATATCACTTAAAGCGGGGCATTTTGCCGAAGGGCATGCGCATCTTGCGCTTGCCGCCGCCGACCATCTTCTTCATCATGTCCCGGGCCTGGTCGAACTGCTTGAGGAGCAGGTTGACCTCCTGGACGGTGGTGCCGGACCCGGCGGCGATGCGGCGCTTGCGGCTGCCGTTCAAGATGTCCGGGTTGCGGCGCTCCATGCGGGTCATGGAGAGGATAATGGCCTCGTTCTTCTTCTGGGCCTTGGTGAAGGCCTCCTCGTCGATGTCCGAATCCTTGATCTTGCCGCTGAGGCCGGGGATCATCTTCAAGAGGTCGGCGATGGAGCCCATCTTGCTCATCTGCTTGAGCTGGTCCAGGTAGTCCTCGAGGGTGAACGAGTTGGTGCGCATCTTGCGCGTCAGGTCGATGGCCTGCTGCTCGTCGAAGCTCTCCTGGGCCTTGTCGATCAGGGTCAGCACGTCGCCCATGCCGAGGATGCGGCTGGCCATGCGGTCCGGGTGGAAGGGCTCGATGTCGGTGAGCTTCTCGCCGATGCCGGAGAACTTGATGGGCTTGCCGGTGACCGCGCGGACCGAGATGGCCGCGCCGCCGCGGGTGTCGCCGTCCAGCTTGGTCAGGATGACGCCGTCCACGCCCAGCTCCTCGTTGAAGGTCTTGGCCACGTTCACGGCGTCCTGGCCGGTCATGGCGTCCACCACCAGCAGGATCTCCTGGGGCTTCACCGCCGCGCGGACGTCCCGCAGCTCCTGCATGAGCTTCTCGTCGATGTGCAGGCGGCCCGCGGTGTCGATGATGACCGGGTCGCGGCCGTAGTACCGGGCGTACTCCACGGCCTCCTTCGCGATCTGCACCGGGTCGCCCTGGCCGCGCTCAAAGACCTCCACGCCCACCTGGCCGCCTACGACCTGCAGCTGCTTGATGGCGGCGGGACGGTACACGTCGCAGGCCACCAGCAGGGGCTTCTTGTTGTCCTTCTTCAGCAGGTTGCCCAGCTTGCCGCACATGGTCGTCTTGCCCGCGCCCTGCAGGCCCGCCATCATGTAGATCGTCGGGGCCTGGGGGGAGTAGGTCAGCCGGGCGTTCTGGCCGCCCATCAGATCGGTCAGCTCCTCGTTGACGATCTTGATGACCTGCTGGCCCGGGGTCAGGCTGCCCATGATGTCCGCGCCCACCGCGCGCTCGGTGACCTTCTTCACGAAGTCCTTGACCACCAGGAAGTTGACGTCCGCCTCCAACAGCGCCATGCGCACCTCGCGCATCGCCGTCTTGACGTCGGCCTCCGTCAGCTTGCCCTTGCTGTTCAGTTTCTTGAACGCGCCTTGCAGTTTTTCAGTCAATCCCTCGAATGCCATGCGATCACCTCGATGCTTTAGGGAATAGGGATTAGGGATTAGGGATTAGGACCGGGGACCTCATCCGTCAGCGCCGATGGCGCTGCCACCTTCCCCAAAGGGGAAGGCACGGGCGGCGCAACGCCGCCCCTACGAACGCCCCCTCAGTCAGCTTCGCTGACAGCTCCCCCTGCGCAGGGGAGCCTGCGGGCGGCGCAACGCCTACGGGTCATTTATCCTTGAGGATGCCCTCCAGGGCCTGGCGGGCGGCGCGGAGGGCGGGCTCGTCCTCCGGGGCGGGGGTGAGCCGGTCCAGCGCCGCGAGGCACGCCTCCGCCGCCGCCGACTGCGCCCGGTAGCGGGCCACCAATCCCAGCTTGTCCTCGTAATCCGTGAGCTGCTTCTTCGACTTCGCGATGGCGTCGAACACCCCCTGCCGGGTGATGCTCAACTGCTCCGCGATCTCCTGCTGGGAGAGGTCCTCCTCGCAGTAGAGCCGCATGACCTCCTGCCGGTGGGGCGTCAGCAGCGGGCCGTAAAAGTCCAGCAGGTAGTTCAGCGCCACCCGCGCCTCCATGTCCGCCATCGTCCATCCCCCGCAAGCAAAATATCTTGACAGCCTGTATATTATACAACGGATGGCGCGGGCTGTCAAGTGTTTCGGGTTGACATCATGAAAAATCAACATCGGCAGAAAAACGGAGGTTAATTTTCAAAAGGGAAATATGTAACCAAACGTGTAATCCGGGGGCGATATAATAATCAAGGAATAATATCGCATTCGCGGGATACGAAGGGTGTTTTGGGCATGACAGTCAATACGGAAAGGGACGCGAGGTACTACGCGGCGCTGGAGCGGCTGATCCACGAGATCACGTCGCTGGAGCATCTGGACCTCGAGGGGGTCTACGGCGCGCTGCGGGAGCTGTGCGTGCTGCTGCGGGTGGCGAAGGGCGTGACCATGTTCTACGACAGCCCCATCAACGAGGCCAAGGGCGTGGGCGAGGAGTTCGTGTGCTACGACAGCGGCGAGGAGAACCGGCTGGTGCTGGACCGGCGGTTCGTCAGCCCCGCGGGGATCGTGGTGGTGTGCGCGGTGTACCAGGCCGTGGGCGCCGAGCCCTTCGACGACGTGGAGCGCGAGCGCGTGGACCTCATCATGCGGACGATCCTGACGTACCTGAGCAAGCGCCGCTTGCAGGGCGTGGTGGATCGCATGACCTACTGGGACAACGACGGGTTCCGAAATTTGCGATATTTCCTCAACCGCATGATGGAGCTTGCCCAGGCCGGGCCGCTCAAGGGCTGGGCGGCGCTGCGGATGAATTTGAAGCACTTCTCCCTCATCAACCACCAGCTCGGGCGGCAGGCCGGGGACAAGGCCATGAAGCTGTACATCGGCCAGTTCGAGCGGGCGCTGGGCGAGGACGGCTTCATCGGGCGGCTGGGCGGCGACAACTTCGTGGCCATGTTCCGGGTGGAGCGGCTGGACGAGGCGCTGTCGGTGCTGCGGGGCCGGCCGGTGTTCCTGCGGGACTGCGCGGAGCCCGACCAGATCGACGAGTTCGGCCCCGACGACGCGGTGACCATCGCCGCCATCTCCGGCGTGTTCGTCATCCCCGACGACTACGACTTCCACGGCCCGGGCGACATCATGGACAAGATGACCTCCGCGTTCCAGTCGTCCAAGAACGGCCGGGACGGGGACGTGGTGTTCTATACCGATGCGCTGTCCCTGAACAAGGAGAAGGTCATGCGCATCCAGCAGCGCTTCGCCAGGGCGCTGAAGGACGAGGAGTTTTTGGTGTACTACCAGCCCAAGGTGGACATCCGCACCCGCGAGCTCATCGGCGCGGAGGCGCTGTGCCGCTGGTACCACGAGGGGAGGATCGTGCCGCCGCTGGACTTCATACCCGTGCTGGAGCGGGGCTACGACATCTGCAAGCTGGACTTCTACATGCTGGACCACGTGTGCCGGGACATCGTGCGGTGGCTCGCCGAGGGCCGTCAGGTGGTGCGGGTGTCCGTCAACCTGTCCCGCCGCCACATGACCGACGCCAAGCTGTTCGAGCACATCCTGGAGATCGTGGACCGCAACGGCGTGCCCCATGAGCTCATCGAGATCGAGCTGACCGAGACCACCACCGACGTGGAGTTCCGCGATCTCAAGCGCGTGGTCAGCCAGTTGCAGGAGGCCGGGATATTCACCTCCGTGGACGACTTCGGGGTGGGGTACTCGTCGCTGAACCTCATCAAGGAGATCCCGTGGAACGTGCTCAAGCTGGACAAGAGCCTGCTGCCCGCCAGCGAGAAGAAGGTGCGCGGGAGCCTGATGTTCCGGCACGTCGTCGCCATGGCCCACGAGATCGGGCTGAAGTGCGTGGCCGAGGGCGTGGAGACGCCGGAGCAGATGAAGATATTGAAGGACTTCGGCTGCCACATCGCCCAGGGGTTCTATTTCGACAAGCCCCTGCCGGTGGGGGAGTTCGAGGAGCGGCTGGACAGGCATAAGTATTGAACGAGGGAGTAGGCAGTAGGGAGTAGGGAGTAGGGGTCACGGCGAGACGTCGTTCCTCTCCTACGACCAACCGTCCACGGGCGGGTTTTTGATACTCGGCAAAGAAGGAAAAGAATGCCGGAATGAGGTTAAGGCGAGTGAAAAGCGATGTATGACCTTATGTCAAGAGAAGGCGTAAAGTTCATCATTGAACGGATCGTACAGAACGCCTCCGAGGTCATGGAAGAGCGGAAAAACAATCCGGACAGTGAGTATTATGCGGGGATGGCCCAGGCCTGCTATCAGGTGCTTGACATCATCAAAACCGAGTTGATGGTACGGGGCGAAGACCTAAAGGAGTACTCGCTCGAAGGTGACCTCGAAAAGAAATATTATTGAGCCGCCCGCTCCATTCAGGGCAATATAAAGGCTGAAAAGTGGTTTACAGGAAGAGAAAAACGTAGTATAATGGTGTTGGGACGAGGTGGAAAACGGTTCTCTACGCGCCGAAGTGGCAGAAAAGAGATGCGGGATTGACCCATCCGCCGTCCCATTGACCGCCTAAGGGCGGTTTTTTGATACTCAGGTGAAAAGAAGGTCGCATAGGTGATTTGCAATGAGTTCGGAGAAGAACAACAAAAGATTGCCGAGATACTGCCCTCTGCTCGAAAGGACGATCGAGATCGATATTTGCTTCGACATCTGCATGGTTGCGGAGACGATGTCTCCACTGACGGAGCTGCCGACCGGCCTGGCCTGGTCGGAAAAGAAAGCAGAGCAGTGCCTGGAGTGCGATGAGCACTTGGACAAATGATTCCTAAAAATGAACGCGCAAAACCCGCCGCCCCGTACAATTCGCTTGTATCCGGCGGGCGGCGCAACGCCGCCCCTACGAACGCCCCCTCAGTCAGCTTCGCTGACAGCTCCCCCTGCGCAGGGGAGCCAGACGGGCGCTGAGGGCAGCGCCCCTACGGGGGCCCCTCTCAGGCGCTTCGCGCCAGCTCTCCCCCTCACGGGGGCGAGCCAAGGCTGCCGCGCATTTTCGCATCCTTTCTGCCATACTTGGCAGGGGCGCTGGACGTGGGACGATGCACCCAGCGCCAAAACCCGTAGGGGCGCCGTTGCGGCGCCCGCCCCGTGCGATGTGTTGCAGGGCGGGCGGCGCACCGCCGCCCCTACTGTCTACTGCCTATTGCCTCGGGCGCTGAGGACATTGTCCTACGGGCAGCGCCCCCTGCTCCCTACTGCCTACTCCCTATTCCCCGATCAGAGCTTGTATCCCGCCCCGATGAACTGCGCCACGTCGCGGCCGGTGTCGTCGGTGACATCCACGATGTAGACGCAGGTGGTGCGGCCGTCCTTGCGCTGCCGGGCGCGGGCGATGAGGCGCGTGCCCTTGGGCGGGGAGAAGTAGTTGATGCTGACCTGCTGGGCCACGGTGGGCCGGTGGACGTTGTTCACCGCCGCGGCGAAGGCGAAGTCCGCCAGGGTGAAGATCGCGCCGCCCATGACGCCGCCGTTGGCGTTCTGGTGGCGGCGGGTCAGGGTCATGCTGCACGTGGCCGTGCCGTCGCCGATCTCGTCCAGGGTCATGCCGTTTTCCCCGGCGAAGCGGTCGCCCTCGAAGTAGGCGCGGGCCTCGTCGATGTTCGCGAATGTGGACATGGGTCTACCTCCTTATTTCAGGAACATCCTTATCAGTTTGCCATATAAACGTTTATACGGCTGGTAGCGCATGGGCAGGTCCAGCCAGGTCTTTTTGTCCAGGATGGACTTGTGGGTGGAGAAGGCGTCGAAGCCGGTCTTGCCGTGGTACGCGCCCATGCCGCTGTCGCCCACGCCGCCGAAGCCCATGGTGCTGGTGGCGAGGTGGATGATGGTGTCGTTGACGCAGCCGCCGCCGAAGGTACACTCGGACGTGACCCGGCGGATGGCGGCCTTGTCGGAACTGAAGATGTACAGGGCCAGCGGGTGGGGGCGGGCGTTGATGAACGCGACGGCGTCGTCGAGTTTATCATAGGTCAGTATGGGGAGGATGGGGCCGAAGATCTCCTCGCCCATGACCGGGTCGTCGGGGGTCACGTTGTCCAGCACCGTCGGGGCGATCTGGAGCGTCGCGGGATCAAAGCCGCCGCCGTGGACGGTCTTTTGGGGGTCGATCAGGTGGCGCACCCGGTCGAAGTGCTTGCGGTTGACCAGCTTGCCGTAGTCGGGGTTCTTGAGGGGGTCCGCGCCGTACTGGGCGACGATCTCCGCCTTGACATACTCGATCAGCCTGTCCTTGACGCCGCGGGCGCACAGCACGTAGTCCGGGGCGACGCAGGTCTGGCCGCAGTTCAGCAGCTTGCCGAACACCAGGCGCTTGGCGGTCAGCTTGAGGTTCGCCGTCTCGTCCACGACCACCGGGCTCTTGCCGCCCAGCTCGAGGGTCACGGGCGTCAGGTGCTTCGCGGCCTTCTCCAGCACGAGCTGGCCCACGGCGCGGCTGCCGGTGAAGAAGATGGTGTCGAACCGCTCGTCCAGCAGGCAGGCGTTCTCCTCGCGCCCACCGGTGACCACCGCCACGTACTCCGGCGGGAAGATGCCGCCGATGAGCTCCGCCATCAGCGCCGAGGTCGCCGGGGAGTAGGCGCTGGGCTTCAATATGGCGGTGTTGCCCGCGGCGATGGCGTCGGCCAGCGGCTCCAGGGTCAGCAGGATGGGGTAGTTCCACGGGCTCATGATGAGCGCCACGCCGTAGGGCGCGGGCTTCACATAGCTGTGGGAGTGGAAGGACACCAGCGGCGTGGGGACGGTCCTGTCCTTCGCCCAGCGGCGCAGGTGCCTGATGACGTAGGTTATTTCGGAGACGGTCAGCCCTGTCTCGCACATGTAGCCCTCGAAGGCCGACTTGCCCAGGTCCGATTTGAGCGCCTCGGCGATGCGGGCCTCGTTTTGCATCAGCGCGTCGCGAAGCTTCCCGAGCATTTGGAGCCGGAACCCCACGTCGAGTGTGGCGTGGGTGTCGAAATAGGCGCGCTGGGCGGTCACGAGGGCGTGGATCTCATCGCGTGTCATGTCAGGCCTCCATCACGTCATAGTAGAATCGCTCGAGCTCCTGGGCGTCGAACAGCTTCGGCACCGGGTAGAAGGGATTGCCCTCCTTGTCGGCCTTCTTCGCCAGCTCCGGGATGTCCTCCCTGCGGATGCCCTTGAGCTTGGTGGGGATGTCCATCCGGGCGTTCATCTCCCGGATCCAGGCGATGAAGGTCTCGGCGGCGTCCTTGGCGGGCATGGCCTCGTCGCACACGCCGGCGGCGATGCCGAGGGTCTTTAATTTATGATACACCGTGTCCCCGTAGGCGTCCAGCACGTAGGGCAGCAGCACCGCGTTGGCGAGGCCGTGGGGCATGTTGTACTTGCCGCCCAGCGAGTGGGCCACGGCGTGGCAGTAGCCCACGTAGGACTTGGCGAAGGCGCGGCCCGCCAGGAAGGAGCCCATGAGCATGTTCTTGCGGGCGGTCAGGTCGTCGCCGTTGTGATAGGCGTCCAGCAGGTTCTGGGAGATGAGGCGCACGGCCTCGAGGGCGTCGGCCCGGGTGGACTTCACCGTGGACCGGCCGATGTACGCCTCCACCGCGTGGGTCAGCGCGTCCATGCCCGTGGAGGCGGTGATGTGTTTAGGCAGGCTGCGGGTGACCTCCGGGTCCAGCACCGAGACCTTGGGGATCAGCATCAGGTCGTTGATGGGGAACTTGTGGCGGGTCGCGCCGTCGGTGATGAGGGCCGAGGCCGTCACCTCGGTGCCGGTGCCCGCGGTGGTGGGGATGGCCGCCAGGAACGGCAGGCGGTGGAAGATCTTGAACACGCCGCTCATCTTTTGGACGGGCATCCTGGGGCGCACCACCCGCGCTCCCGCGATCTTCGCGCAGTCGATGGGCGAGCCGCCGCCGAAGCCGATGAGCCCCTGGCAGCCGTTGGCGTGGTACAGCGCGAGCGCCGCCTCCACGTTGTCCACGGTGGGGTTGGGGACGGTGTCGTCGTAGACGACGTAGCGGATGTTTTCTTGCTCGAGGGCTCGCTTGAGGGGTTCGATCAGGCCGAAGCCGTGGATGGACTTGTCCGTCACGATGATGACCGACCCGATGCCCCGGCGCTTGAGCTCCGCCGGCAGGTCCGTCGTCGCGTCCAGCAGCTTGGGGTCGCTGTACGGCAGGAACGGGATCGCCAGCCAGAATACGGTTTGTGAGATGCGGCAGTATATTTTTTTCAAGGTGTTCATGTCGGGCCTCCGTTTTTTGCGCCGCCGTGGGCGGCTATGTCACATTATACCATATCGCCGGGGGAAGTGGGGATAAGATTGGGTAAACAGTGTTAACCGGGGGCGGGGCGGGCGCCGCAACGGCGCCCCTACGAACGCCCCCTCAGTCAGCTTCGCTGACAGCTCCCCCTGCGCAGGGGAGCCATGCGGGCGCTGGGGGCAGCGCCCCTACGGGAGCCTGGCGGCAAAATCAACGGGAAAACCACTGAATTGGCATGATCTTATGAAGGAATTTTGCGGGGGGATGGGGAAATTATAAAGGTTAGGGTGAAATGTGACCAAAGGAGTTCCCGATGAAGAAGATGGCGTGGGCGCTGGCAGCGCTTATGATGTTGATATTGGCGCAGGGGGCGGCGCTGGCGGAGGGGGAAAACCTGATCGTCAACGGCGACTTCTCCGTGATGGACGGGACGCTGCCGCTGGGCTGGCGGCAGGAGATGTGGCTGACGGACGCGGGCATCAGCCTGCTGGACGTGGCGGAGGACGGGTACGACGGGCAGAGCGTGAGCGTCGTGAACGTGGACCCCAACGACGCCCGGTTCGCCCAGACGGTGATCGTGGAGCCGAACAGCGTCTACAAGATCAGCGGCATGGTGTGGGCCGAGGGGTGCGACGAGGCCAGCTACGGCGCGACGCTCTCCGTGGGCGGGGTGTTCGTGTACTCCGATTCCTGGTACGACACCCACGGCCGGTGGGAATACGTGGAGCTTTACGGCCGCACCGGGCCGGAGCAGGACACGCTGGACGTGTTCTGCCGCGTGGGCGGCTACGGGGCGCTGGGCACGGGCCGGGCGATGTTCGACGACATCCGCGTGGTGAAGCTGGACAAGGCCCCCGCCAACGGCATGGTCTACGACTTCTACAACGACGACGCCGGGACCGCGGCGGCGCAGGAACCCGCCGACCCGGAGGAGCCGGAGCGGTTCACCCAGGCGTGGCTGTTGTTCATCGGCGTGTACACATTCCTGGCCGCGGGCTTCATCCGCAAGCGCAACCGCGCCCCGATGGGGGAGCGGCAGTATAAGCGCACGATGTGGGCCGTGCTGGGCGCGGCGCTGGTCGTGCGTGTCATCGTGGCGCTGCGGGTGCCGGGGTACAACACCGACATCAACTGCTTCACCGCCTGGTCCGAGCGGATGTTCTCAAACGGGCCGCTGCGGTTCTACGCGCCGGACTACTTCTGCGACTACCCGCCGGGGTACATGCTGCTGCTGTGGCCGGTGGGCCTGGTTCGGTATATCTTCAATTTATCCACGGGGAGCGCGGTCTACCGGGCGCTGTTGAAGCTGCTGCCGATGGCGGCGGACGTGGCGGGCGCGTGGCTCATATGGCGGGCGGCCCGCAAGCGCATGCACGAGGGGCTGGCGGTGATGCTGGCGGCGCTGTACGCCTTTGATCCGGCGGCCATCTGCAACTCCGCGGCCTGGGGCCAGATCGACGCGCTGCTGACGCTACTGGTGGCGCTGTGCGCGCTGGCGGCGGGCGAGGGGCGCTACTTCAAGGCGCTGATGTGGTTCACGGCGGCGATGCTCGTCAAGCCGCAGGCGCTGCTGTTCGCCCCGCTGGGGCTGGCGGCGCTGGTCGTGGGCATCGTGTGGGCCGAGGACGCAGTGGCGCGGGCCGCTCGCGTCAGGGGCTTCCTGCTGGGCACGGCCTGCTGCCTGGGCATACTGTACCTGGCGGGGGCGTTGAGCTGCCTCGGCCAGTCCGGGAGCTTCGGCGACGCGCTGGGCGGGGCCGTGGGCTGGATGGTCAATCAGTATTCGGGGGCCATGCAGGGCTACCGCTATATGACCATCAACACGCTGAACCTGTACTGCCTGCTGGGGCTGAACTGGGCGTCGGCGGAGAGCCATCGGGCGATGCTGGCGGTGGCGTGGGTGCTGTTCGGGCTGTCCTACGCCTACACCGTCGCGCTGTGCGTGGCGACACGGAAGCGGCCGCGGCGGTTGATGCTGCTGGGCGCGGCGCTCGTCATGCTCATATCGGCGTTCGGCCCGATGATGCACGAGCGCTACGTTTTCCCGGCGATGC